>JBOFQO010000153.1:0-7477 GCA_051660925.1 Silanimonas sp.
AGGCGCGGGTGCCCGAGCTGGCGCCCCGGCGGCAGGCGCACCACGTCGCGACGTTCGCCCACGACGCCCTGGGCATCGACCTCGGCCACGTGCAGCACCGCGCTGCCGGTGTCGCCACCCACCCAACTGATGAGGAAACCGCCGTCGCGCCAGGGCGCGACATCGACGCGGCCGAGCACGGCGTAGCCGACGTCGATGACGACCGGCGGCGCGAACGCCGCGCCTTCGCGCGCGCTGATGGCCAGCTTCACCTCGAGTGGGCCAGTCGCCATGGTCGGCCACGCCACGGCGAGCGCATCGCCGTTGACAGCCGCGGCGGGGCCGTTGACCGGGCAGCCGGGCATGCGCCAATCGTCGGCATTTACCGCCTGCGGGGCCTGCCAGTGGCCGTCGTCGCCGCGCCGAACGACGGCGATGTCGCGAACGCCCTCGGCGTGATCGCGATAGACGGTCAGCACTTCGCCGCCGCGGCGCACGAGATCGGTCTGGCAGCAAGAGCAGGTGTCGGCGTCGAGCTTCGCGCCTTCGCGCGGCACGCCGTCGCGGCTGACGACCGCGCTGCGCAGGCTCATCGGACCTTCGTCGTGGCCGTGGCCGTGCTCGAAATGCCCCGCATGCGGCGCGTGGGCGTCGTGCGCCATGTCCTGCCGGCCATCCAGCCATACGAGCAGCACACGATCGCCGCCATCGGGCAGCAGCGAGACGAAGCCGTGCTGCACCGCCTGGCCGTCGTCGTTGACCTTCACCGGCGCCTGCCACGTCGCGCCGCCGTCGAGGCTGCGCTGCAAATGAATGTCGTAGGCGTAGGTGGAGCCCGCCGACTTGCGCAGCGTGAAGGTCACCCAATCGCCGTTCTCGAGCACGGCGAGCGAGGGGAAATCCGCCCAGTTCACGAACCAGTCGCCGCCGCGGGCGACGGTGGTCGCCGCCGCGGGCCGTGCAGCACCGGTGTCGAAGCGCGCCACGCGCAGTTCGGCGTCGGAGCCGTCCTTCTGCTGCCAGGTCAGCGCGAACACACCGGACGGCGTCGCCGTGAGGCTGGGCTGCGCGCTGCCAGCACCGGGCGTCCAGTCGATCGGCGTCACGCGCAGCGCGAGCACGGGTGGAGCCAGCAGCAGGCTCGCCAGAAGCAGCGCCGCACCACATGCACGCGTCGCGTCAACGGCGCTCGACAGCGTCATGCCCACGCGCTCAGCCCCAACGCTCAAGCACCGCCGGCACCTCGCCGGCGTTCGCCACACTGGCGAAGCGCGGGTGCGCCGGGTCGATCTCCGCGCGGTCCAGCGCCCACACCAGCGGGTAGGGCACGTGGATGCCCCAGCCGCCGAGAGCCAGCACCGGCGCGATGTCGGATTTCTGCGAGTTGCCGACCATCGCGAATCCGCCGGGCGCCACGTCGAACTCCTTGAACAGCCGCGCGTAGCTCTTCTCGTCCTTCTCGCTGACGATCTCGATGCGCTGGAACAGCGCGGCCATGCCCGACGCCGCGACCTTCCGCTCCTGGTGGAACAGATCGCCTTTGGTGATCAGCACGACGCGATGCGTGGCGGCGACCGCCTCGACCGCGGCGCGCACGCCAGGCAGCAGCTCGACCGGGTGCTGCAGGATGGCTTTGCCGAGGCCGACGATGCGATGCAGGTCGGCGGCACTGATGCGCTCGTTGCTGAGTGCGATCGCGGTTTCCAGCATCGAGAGCGTCATGCCCTTCGCGCCGTAGCCAAACAGCTTGATGTTCTCGCGCTCGGTGGCCAGCAGACGCTCGTGCACGCCGGCGTCAGCGAGATCGACGTAGCCGCCGACGATCCGCTCGAACTCGGCGTGCGCGTCCTGGAAGTAGGTCTCGCTGTGCCACAACGTGTCGTCGGCATCGAAGCCGACCAGCTCGATGGTCCTCGCCATCGCGCTTACGCCTGCCCCGTGCCCACCGGCCCGAGGTAGTCGGCCTTGCCGATCGGCACGCCAGCGTGACGCAATAGGGCGTAGGCCGTGGTGCAGTGGAAATGGACGTTCGGCAGGATGAAGCCGAACAGGTAGTCGTGGCCCTGGAAATGCAGGTCGCCGCGGGCGCGCGTCGGCACGGTGATGGCGCGCGTCTCAGCGCCGTCGAAGGCTGCGGCCGGCACCGACTGCAGGTAGGCGACGGTACGGTCGATCCGCTCGGCAAGCTGTTCGAAGCTCGTCTCCGTGTCCTCGAATTTCGGCGCCTCGCCGCCGGTCATGCGGCCCACGCTGTTCTTGGCGATGTCGGTGGCGATCTGCACCTGCCGCGTCAGCGGGAACATGTCGGGCGCCAAGCGCATGGCCAGAAGCACGGCCGGGTCCCATCCCTGCGAGCGGGCATGGGCCTCGCCCTTGGCGAGCACGTGTTTGAGCTGGGTGAGGGCGCGGACGAGGGCGGGAACGGTCAGGGCGTGCATGGGCATCACTGGCGATGGACGGGGGCGCAGTGTAAATCGCAGGGATGACCGACGATGCGATGAACACCGGGGCCACCGCCGCGCCGCAGGCACCGCTGTCCCCACAGCGGCCGCACGGCCTCGGCGAGGCCCTCATCGCCGCGGCCCTGCGCTTGGTGCTGAAGCTCGCCGTGAAGCCGCGCTTCTCGCCGACGGTGCCCATTGCGGCACAGCGCGCGCGGCTGGCGGCCCTCGTGCCACTGAATCGGCTGCCGAAAGGCGTGCGTATCGAATCGGCCGCGGCGGGCGGCGTGCCCGGCGAATGGCTGCACCCACCGCAGCCGCCCGTGAAGGCCGGCCGCGTGCTGTTCCTCCACGGCGGTGCCTTCTGCGTGGGTTCGTCGGCCACGCATCGCGCACTGACGGCGAAACTCGCGCGCGACAGCGGCCTGCCGGTGTTTGCCGCCGACTACCGCCTGGCCCCCGAGCATCCGTTCCCTGCCGCGCGCGACGACGCGCTGGCGGCGTATCGCGCGCTCGCCGCCGAGGGCCCCGTCATCGTCGCCGGGGATTCCGCCGGCGGCGCGCTGGTGCTGCTGCTGGCGCAAGCCCTTCGCGACAGCGGCGAACAGCCGCCCGCCTGTCTGCTGCTGCTTTCGCCGCTGGCCGACCTGACCCTGGCGGGCATGCCCGAGCACCTGCCTGGCGAAGCGCTACTGTCCAAGCCTTGGGTCGCCACGGGCATCAACCAATTCCGCGGCACGCTGCCAGGAGACGATCCGCGCGTGTCGCCGCTGCACGCGTCGCTGGCCGGCCTGCCGCCCACGCTCGTGCAGTGGGGCACCGACGAGCTCTTCGCACCGGGGTGCGCGACCTTGGTCGAGCGCCTGCGCGCCGCGGGCGTCACCGTGCAGGCCGACGTCACGGCGAACCGCTGGCACGTGTTTCCGCTGCACGCTGGCACCCTCCCTAGCGCCGATGCCGCCGTCGGCCGGCTGGCACGCTTCGCCGTCCCGCATCTCGAAGCGGCCACGCCCGCGCGCGCGACGCGCCATGAGGTCGTCGTGCTCGGCGCCGGCATGTCCGGTCTGTGCATGCTCGCCACGCTGAAGCGCGCCGGTCGCTACGACGTCGTGGCGCTGGAGAAACAGCCCGGCCTCGGCGGCACCTGGTGGGACAACCGCTACCCCGGCGCGCAGGTCGACGTGCCGGCGCCGGCCTACGCGTTCTCGTTCGTGCCCAATCCCGACTGGACGCAGCGCTTCGCCGATGCCGCCGAGATCCACGCCTACCAGGAGCGCTTCGCTGCGCGCGAAGGCCTGCTCGGGCACGTGCGGCTCGGTACGGCGCTGGTGTCGGCCACATGGGACGATTCGGCGGCGCTGTGGCGCTTCCGCACCGCGAAGGGCGACGCGATCGAAGCGCCGTTCTTCGTCTGCAGCACCGGGCCCTTGAGCCAGCCGCGCTGGCCGGAGATCGACGGCCTCGACACCTTCAAGGGTCTGAAGCTGCACTCCGCGCGCTGGCCCGCCGACGACTCGGCACTCGATGGCAAGCGCGTCGGCATCATCGGCACCGGCTCGACGGCGGTGCAGATCATCCCGAAGCTCGCCGCGCGCGCCGCGAGATTGAGCGTATTCCAGCGCACGCCGAACTGGGTGCTGCCGCGGCTGGAGCGCCGCTACCGCTTCTTCGACCGCGGGCTGGCGCGCGTGCCCGGCTACAGCGCCGCGGTGCGCCTCGCGTGGGCGGGCTTCCTTGAGTGGAACCGCCGCGGCTTCGACGATGGCACGTTCGCACGGCGCTTCATGCTGGCCCTCGCGCGCTGGCACCGCGGCCACCAGCTCCGCGATGCGCCGGACGGCGCGGCACTCGAGGCCGCGCTCGCGCCGCCCTATCCGCTCGGCTGCAAGCGGATCATCTATGCCAACGACTACTACCCGACACTCGCCCAGCCGCACGTGGCGCTGGTCACCGACGCGATCGAGCGCGTCACGCCCGCCGGCCTCCGCACCGCCGACGGCATCGAGCACGCGCTCGACGTCCTCGTCTGCGCCACCGGCTTCGAAACGGTGAACCTGCTCGCGTCCATCACCATCACCGGCCGCAACGGCCACACGCTCGCCGAGGCCTGGCGCGACGGCCCGGTCGCGCTGCACGGCATCGGCGTCGCCGGCTTCCCGAACCTCTTCCTGATGCTCGGGCCGAACACCGCCACCGGCCACACCAGCACGCTGTTCTACATCGAGGCCGCCGCGCGCCACGCGCTGGCCGCGATGCAGCGCGTGCGCGAACGCGGCGGGCGCTGGGCCGCAGTGCGCGCCGAGGCCATGCACGCGCACGACGCTGCCCTGCAGGCGCGGCTCAAGGGCTCGGTGTGGACGCAGTGCCGCAGCTGGTACCGGATGGACGACGGTCGTGTCGTCGCCATCTTTCCCGGCTTCACCCCCGAGTACGTGCGCGAGGCCGGCACGCTCGACCCCGCCGACTACGACTGGGGCTGAACGGTTCGCCACAGACAGGACCTCCGGCCTATCCCGGCGTCACGCGGCTTCGGCGAGCATGCGGCCCTGCCCCCAACGGACTGACCACCATGCGTACCCGTGCCCCGAAGCCTCGCACCGCCGCGTTGGTCACCCCACTCATCACCGCGCTGACCGTGGTCCTGGCATCGACGGGCGCCGCCGCCCCGCCTGCCGCACCGCAGTCCGCGGCGCTGCCTGCGACCACCGAAGCGCCGCTCGCCACGCTGGAGACCGTCGTCGTCACCGGCGTCCAGCCCGGCCCGGGCCTCTGGCAGATCCGCAAGGGCGACCACACGCTGTGGATCATGGCCACGCTGAGCCCGCTGCCGCGACGCATGGAGTGGGAGCCGCGTGAGCTCGACGCCCTCGTCGCAGGCGCCGACCGCGTGCTGACCGCGCCGGGCGTGGACGTCGACGCCGACATCGGCTTCTTCGGCGGCCTGCGCCTGCTACCCACCGCGCTGCGCGCGCGTAACAACCCCGACGACAAGTCCCTGGCCGAAGTGCTGCCTCCCGCGCTCTACGCGCGCTGGGAGGCGCAGAAGGCGAAGTACATGGGCCGCGATCGCGGCGTTGAGGAGCGGCGTCCGGTCTTCGCCGCCTACACGCTGATGGAAGAAGCCCTAGAGGACCTCGACCTGAAGCGCGACAACATCGTCTGGGACCGCGTCGAGCGCATTGCCAAGCGCAACGACCGCGAGATCGTTGAGGTCAACATCAGCATCAAGATCGACGACCCGCGCGAGGCGCTGCGGGAGTTCGAGCGTTCGAGCGTCGACGACATCGGCTGCATGGATGCCACGCTGCGACGGCTGGAAACCGACACACCGAACATGATCGAGCGCGCCAACGCCTGGGCTGTTGGCGACCTGCAGACGCTCGAGGAGCTGCGCGTGGAAAGCGAGATCCGCGCCTGCGCGCTGGCCCTGCTCGGCACGGATGCGCTGAAGAAGCGCGGCTTCGACGACCTGCCACGTCGCGTCGTCAACGAGTGGGTGCGCGTCGCCGAGGAAAGCTTAGCCGGGCATGCGACCACCGTTGCGGTCGCCGACTATCAGGTGCTCACCAACGAAGACGGCCTGCTGCCGGCGATGCGCGCGAAAGGCTACGAGATCATCGCGCCGGGCGAGGATGCCGGCGAGGCGCTGGGCGCCCCGTCGCAGGAGTAAGCAGTGCGCAGGCCGGTTCCACCTGGCCGCCGCGAAGCGACCCCGATCGACCTGTGCGAACTACTCAAAAGCGCTCCGTCACACGGTGGCGTGGAGCGTGCCGGTCACGGGATCGCCGCGGCAGCCGCGACGCTCACTCGATGCAGACACCGGCCACGCAGTAGTCGACCTGCTGCAGCTGCATGTGCTTGCGCAGCTCGTCGCCGGTGTCGTCGTTGCGTGCGGCAATCTCGTCGCGGGTCAGGCACACGTTCTCGCGGATCTGCGATCCGGTCGGGCGGATGCGCCGGCAGACCAGCTGCTGCCCGACAACGGCCTTCTGGGCCGCCAACAGCTCAAGCAGGGACGTATGGAACGCCGCGTACTCGGCGGCACCCATGGCGTCGAAGCGCTCGACGCCGGCCAGCAGGGCGAGGGTCGCGTCCTGGCGCTCGAAGAAAGCCTGCTTGAGCGAGGCATCGATGTCACGGAATCCGCGCTCGCGCTCGACGCGGCGGCGCAGCTCCCCATGCCCGTGGACGAAGGGCTGCACCGGCCCGGTGAGGCGCTCGACGACCGGCGCGGCGGGAGCCGCCACCTTCGGTGTCTCGACCGCCGCCTCGGCCGGCGGCGAGGTCGAGGCCACGGCCGGCGCCGCCGGTACCGGCAGCGCCGTAAGGCACAGGAAGAGGACGGCCACGCGAAGCATCACAGCCATGTCGGCACCCCTCGCAAGCTTGGTGTCGCGAGCGTAGGACAACGCCCACGCCACGACAAATCACCTAGAGCACAAGCCGATAGCGCAGCATGTCGTCGGCGCGCGCGTAGTCGTCGTAGATCCGCCGCGCCCCGGCGTTCCCCGCTTGCGTGTGCCAGTACAGCCGCGACCAGCCGCGCGTCCGGCACAGCGCCACCAGGTCGTCGATCAGCGCCCGTCCCGCACCGGCGCCGCGCGCCTCCGGCGCCACGAACAGGTCCTCGAGATAGCACTGCAGCGCGGTGGTCCAGGTGCCCTCGTGCGGCAGCGCGTGCGCGAAGCCGAGCAGGCGGCCGTCCACGTCGATGGCAACGCGCGCGAACATCGGCGAGGCCGGATCCAGCAGGCGCCGCCATGTTGCCCCGGTAGTCTCGGGCGCCAGCGCCGTGCCGTAGAAGACGAGGTAGCCCTGCCAGAGCGCCTCCCACTCGGCGCGATCCTCAGGGCGAAGTGCACGAACCTCGCCGAGCTGGCGCGACGTGCGAGCGGCCGCACTGGACATCACCGACGGCGTCGCCCCCGTCGCGACGACGCGCCGCGTCGAAGCCGGATGCCGCGCGAGGGCCTCGCCCACGCGCAGCGGCCGCATCTGCAGGCCACCGCCGCAGTTCGGGCAGCGTCCGCTCAAGCGATGCAGCGCACAGCTCGCGC
>JBOFQO010000154.1:0-2236 GCA_051660925.1 Silanimonas sp.
CACGCGCGCACGCTCGCGCGAGTTGAAGGCGAACAGTGCGGCGCAGTGCAGCGGCGTGAGCCCCTGCGCATCGCGCGCGGCGACGTCGGCGCCCGCGCGCAGCAGGCGCGAGACGAGATCGGGCAAGCCCCGCGCTGAGGCCAGCATCAGCGGCGTGACGCCGCCGGGCATGGCCTGCTCCGGGTCGGCGCCGGCGGCGAGCAGGCGATCGACGACGTGGGCCTGGCGCATGCTGATCGCCGCCGACAGCGGCGTGGCGCCGGTGCGCGCGGCGATCGACGCTTCGGCGTGCAGGCCGAGCAGATGGTCGACGACGGCGAGGTGGCCGCCGCCCGCGGCGCGCAGCAGGGCCGTGCAACCCTGCGCATCGACGCCATCGACGTCGAGGCCGAGGGCGACGAGACGAACAACGGCGCCGAGGTCGCCCGCCATCGCCGCCGCCGGGAGGTCGCCGGGCTGCAGGGCGCGGCCGGGCAGCTTCCACGGGCCCCAGTCGAGCCATTCGGCGAGATCGCGGCGGCCGCGCGCCAGCGCCGCGCCGTGCGGCGTCTGGCCATCGGCGGCGCGCGCGTCGGCCGGGGCGCCGTGGCGGACCAGGCGCTTGATCACCGCCTCGTGGCCGCGCGACACCGCGAGGTGCAGCGGCGTCTGGCCGCGCGCGTCGCGCTGCGCCGGATCAACGCCACGCTGCAACAGCGCGTCAAGCACGGGCAGGCAGGGCAGCTGGGCCGCGAGACCGAGCGCGCTGTCGCCGCCCGGTGCCGCGCCAAAGGGATCGGCGCCGCGCTCCAGCAGTCCTAAGGCGATGGCGGCGGCGCGCGACGGTTCACGAGCGTTGGCGGCTAGCCAGCGCGCCAGCGCGCCAGCGCCTTGCGGCGTCTGGCCCTGCGCCAGCAACGCGCGCAGGCCGAGCTCGGCATCGAGCCCGCGGTCGAGCAGCAGCAGGCCGACGCTGTCCATGCCGGAGACCCGATCGTCGGCGTTCGCACCGTGCTCAAGCAGCCATTCGAAGACGTCGATGCCGGCGGCGTCGGCGAACTCCAGCAGCAGCATCGACATCGCGACGCGGGCCGGGGCGTCTTCCGCACCGAGCACGCCGCGGGCCGCGGCGAAATCGCGAGCGCGCAACGCATCGCGCAGGCGTTCGCGCGCCGGCTTCGCTTCCGGCGCGGCGGGCACATCGTCGAGATCGCCGGGCAGCGGGTAGTCGGGATCGAGCACGGCGACCAGGGACCAGCGACCGCCGCCGACCGCATGGTCGACCGGCCGACGCCCGGCGGCGTCGCGCGCCTCACGGTCGATGCCGAGCGCCAGCAGGGCGCGCAGGCGTTCCGGCTCGACGCCGGCCTCGCAGGCCAGCGCCAACGCGTTGCGGCCGCCGAGGTCCTGCACCTTCGGATTCGGGCCCTTGGCCAGCACCAGCGGCAGCAGGGCCGGGTTTGGCGAGCGCGCGGCCTCAAGCAGGGCGGTGCGGCCTTCGTCGTCGGCAGCGTCGACCGAGGCGCCAGCGTCGATCAGCACCTGGGCGATCGCGGCATGGCCGGCGGCCAGCGCCTCAAGCAGCGCCGTGCGGCCGCGGGCGTCGCGCGAATCGACCTTGGCCTTGTGCTTGAGCAACAGCTGCACGCCCGCCGCATCGTCGTCATCGCCGCTGGCGGCGGCGAGCAGCGTCGGCTGCGCGCCCGGCGGCTCCGGCTTCGCGCCGCGTTCGAGCAGGAAGCGCGCCACGCGCCAGTTGCCGGAGGCCAAAGCGAGGGCCAGCGGCGGCTGTGCTTCGACGTTCAGCGCATGCAGGTCGGCGCCGGCATCGAGCAGCTGCGCGGCAATCGCCGGGTCGGTGCTGCGCGCCGCGTGGTGCAGCGGCGTGTTGCCGTCGCGGTCGGCGCGGCGCGGATCGGCGCCGTTGGCGAGTAGCATGGTCACGGCGTCGATGCGCCCGTGCCAGGAATCGCGCGTGGTCGCGAGCAGCGGCGTCAGGCCGGCGTGCTCCTGGTTCAGGTCAGCGCCGCGGACGATCAGCTCGCGCAGCAGGCGTAGGTCGGGCAGCAGCGCAGCCAGCATCGGCAAGCTGCGCTGATCGGTCGCGCCGGGTTCCGGCAGCGCGTCCGGGTCGGCGCCAGCGTCGAGCGCGGCAATCACTGCATCGATGCGGCCGGCGCGCGCATGCGCGTAGACGTCGCCAACCGCCGGTATCGTCGGCTCGTCCTCCTCATCGTCGTCAAGGGACGCCACCGGG
>JBOFQO010000155.1:0-4433 GCA_051660925.1 Silanimonas sp.
GCTCGTTACACAGGCCGCGCAGCGCTTCGCCGTGCACTCGGGCGATGACGTGGCGGTGTTCGAGCCGGAACCGCGCGCCTTCGCCGCGGCGCTGTTTGGCGCGTGGCGGGCCGGCAAGTGCGTGTGGCTGGCTGTCGACGCGCAGCCGGGCACGCGCGAGGCGCTCGCCGCGGCCATGGCGGAACCCTTGGAGCAACGCCTCGCCCCCGGCGATCGGCTGGTGTTGTTCACCTCCGGCTCCACCGGTGCGCCGCAGCCGATCGGCAAGTCCCTGCGCCAGCTCGACGCGGAGATCGCCGCGCTTGAGCAGACTTTCGGCGCGCGCATCGGCGACGCAGCGGTGCAGGGGACTGTTTCGCACCAGCACATCTACGGCCTGCTGTTCCGCGTGCTGTGGCCCCTGGCCGCCGGCCGCGCCTTCGACGCGCCGCGCATCGAGTTCCCCGAGCAATGGGCCACGCAGGCCGGCGAGGGCGACGTGCTCGTCGCCACGCCGTCATTGCTGGCCTCATGGCCGCCGCAGGTGGCCGGGCCGCGCCCGTGCCTCGTGCTGTCCTCCGGCGGCGCGCTGCCCGTCGACGTAGCGGCGCGGCTTGCCGCGCAGTTCGATGCGTCGGTGGTTGAAGTCTTCGGCAGCACTGAAACCGGCGGCATTGCCTGGCGCGCGCCGCAGAACAACGCCGGCTGGCAGCCGCTGCCCGGCGTCGAATGGCACATCGAGGACGGCCAGCTCGCGCTGCGTTCGCCGCACCTGCCGGACCCGCAGGCCTGGGTCCGCACCACCGA
The DNA here is from genome assembly GCA_051660925.1 of Silanimonas sp. Taxonomy (GTDB): domain Bacteria; phylum Pseudomonadota; class Gammaproteobacteria; order Xanthomonadales; family Xanthomonadaceae; genus Silanimonas. Next base: position 787 of record JBOFQO010000155.1, read on the forward strand.
TCGCGTCGAAGCCGGCGAAGGCAAGGACTTCGTGCTGCTCGGTCGCGCCGACCGTATCGCCAAGGTCGGCGAGAAGCGCGTCTCGCTCGATGGCCTCGAAGCGCGGCTGCGGGAAACCGGGCTGGTCGACGCGGTACGCGCCCTCGTCGTTCCCGGCCTGCATCGCGGGCTGGCCGTGGTGGCCGTGCCCACGACCGCGGGACGGCAACGCTGGATGGCGGGCGGGCGTCGTGCGCTGTCCGCGGAGTTGCGCCACACGTTGCTCACCCCATTCGAGCCGGCGGCGGTGCCGCGCCACTGGCGCTTCGTGGAATCGCTGCCGCTCAACGCGCAGGGCAAGGTCACGGACGCCGCGCTGTCACGGCTGTTCCGTCCGCGCGCGCCGCAGCGCACCGCGCACGAAGACGCCGACGATCGCCGCGTGCTGCGCCTTGAGGTGCCGCGCGACCTGCTGTTCTTCGACGGGCATTTCGACGCCGCGGCGGTGGTGCCGGGCGTCGTGCTGATCGACTGGGCGGTGGCGCAGGCGGCTGAGGCCTTCGGCGTCGCGCCGCCGCTGGTCGGCATCGAGGTGCTGAAGTTCCAGAGGCTGGTGCTGCCCGGCGCGACACTGTCGCTGCGACTGGAACGCGGCGCCGACGCGCGCACCATCGGCTTCGCCTACGAGTCCGTCGACGGCAGTCACGCCAGCGGGCGCCTCCGCTACGCCGCCGAGGCCACGGCATGAGCACCGTCGCGTTCCGCCCGGTGGTCGTCATCCCGGTCTACAACCACGAGGAAGCCATCGGCGCGATGGTGGCGGGCGTGCGCCGCCACGGCATCGACTGCCTCTTGGTGGACGACGGCTCGAAGCCGAGCTGCTCGGCGGTGCTCGACGCGCTCGCGGCGGCCGATGTCGGCGTGCATCTTGAGCGTCTGCCGAAGAACCGCGGCAAGGGCGGGGCGGTGATCGCCGGCCTGCGCGCTGCGGCGGCGCGCCTCGACGCGACCCATGCGGTGCAGATCGATGCCGATGGCCAGCACGAGGCCGCCGACATCCCAGCCTTCCTCGCCCTTGCCGAAGCCCAACCGCAGGCGATCATCTGCGGCGCGCCGGTCTACGACGCCTCGGTGCCGAAAGGCCGGCTTTACGGCCGCTACCTGACGCACGTGTGGGTGTGGATCAACACGCTGAGCTTCGACATCCGCGACTCGATGTGCGGGTTCCGCGTCTATCCACTGGCGCGCGTGCTGCCGCTGATCGACGCCGAGTCGATGGGCCAGCGCATGGATTTCGACCCCGAGGTCATGGTGCGCGCGCATTGGCGCGGCGTGCCGGTGATCAACCGCGAAACCCGCGTCACCTATCCCTCGGACGGCGTGTCCCACTTCGACGTGGTGCGCGACAACGTCCGCATCTCGGTGATGCACACACGGCTGTTCTTCGGAATGCTTCGACGCCTACCGCGACTGCTGTGGCGGAAGGTGGCCGGATGAGTGCCGTGCACTGGTCGCGAGTGGGCGAGAGCACCTTTGTTGCCGGGGTGTGGTTCCTGTTCGGCGTGTATCGCCTGTTCGGCCGCTGGCCCTTCCGCGCGCTGCTTCTGCCGGTGGTGGCCTGGTACTGGGCGACGCGCGGTTTGGCCCGACGCGCCTCGCGCGAGTACCTTGACCAGCTGGCGACGCATTCGGGCGATGCCGCGATGCCACGATCGAGCTTCGCGCACCTCTTCCGCTTCGCCGACACCCTGCTCGACAAGCTCGTTGCCACCAGCGGCAAGCTGCCACGTCGTGCCGTGCGCTTCGAGGGCGTCGGCGCGATTGAAGCTTGCTTGGGAGCGGGGCAGGGCGGATTGTTCCTGACGGCGCACATGGGCTGCCTGGAAGCCCTGCAGGCGGCGGCCGGCTGGCGCAAAGGGCTGCGCATCAGCATCCTCGTGCACACCGCCCACGCCGAGCGCTTCAACCGCGTGCTGGCGCGCCTGAACCCCGGCGGCCATGTGCGCCTGCTGCAGGTGGCCGCGCTGGGGCCGGAGCTGGCCCTCGATCTGGCCAACCGCGTGGCGGCCGGCGAATTCCTCGCCATCGCCGCCGATCGCATTCCACTGCAGGGCGACCGCTTGGTGCGCGCGTCTTTCCTCGGCCGCGAAGCGCCGTTCCCCGCCGGGCCCTACCTCGTGGCCTCACTCTTGCAGTGTCCGGTGTTCGTGCTCACGTGCACGCGCGCCGCCGACGGCCACGGCTACGAAGCACGCGTGGCGCCGTTCGCCGAACGCGTGCTGCTGCCGCGCGCACGCCGCGAGGCCGCGCTGGCCGAACACGCGGCCCGTTTCGCCGCCGCGCTCGACACCGAGTGCCGGCGCTCCCCCTATGACTGGTTCAATTTCTATCCCTTCTGGGACCAAGGCACCGATGCCCGCGCCAACCCTTCCTGAACTCCCGCGCATCGCGATCGGCACCGGCCCCGGCGCGCCGCCGCTGCGCATCGAGGATGTTGGCGCACTGGCCGAACGCCGCGCCTTCGCGGCCCTGTCGCGCGAGCCGGCCTTCGAAGCCCGCATCGAGCGCGGCGCGGCCTTCGTCGAGCGCCTGATCGCTGAGGACGGCGTGATCTACGGCGTCACCACCGGCTACGGCGACAGCTGCACGGTGGTGATTCCACCAGCGCTGGTGAACGAACTGCCGCGCCACCTGTTCACCTACCACGGCTGCGGCGGCGGCCGCCTGCTGACGCTCGAGGAAACTCGCGCCGTGCTCGTCGCGCGACTGGTGTCGCTAGCGCAGGGCATGTCCGGCGTCAGCCTGTCGCTGCTCCGGCAGATCGAGGCCTTCCTGCACCACGACCTGCTGCCGTTGATCCCGGCGGAAGGCTCAGTGGGCGCGAGCGGGGACCTGACGCCGCTGTCCTACCTCGCGGCCGCACTCTGCGGCGAGCGCGAGGTGTCGCTGGCCGGCGAGGTGATGCCCGCCGCCGAAGCGCTGCAGCGCGTGGGCCTGAAGCCGCTGCGCCTGCGGCCGAAGGAAGGCCTGGCGTTGATGAACGGTACGGCGGTGATGACCGGGCTCGCCTGCCTCGCCTTCGAGCGCGCGCGCTATCTCGCTTCGTTGGCCACGCGGTTGACGGCGATGAACGTCGTCGCCAGCGAAGGCAACGCCCATCACTTCGACGAGGTGCTGTTCGCCGCCAAACCGCATCCGGGCCAGACCCGCGTGGCCGCGCGGCTGCGCGAGGACCTCGCCTCGGACCGCCCGTCGCGCAACGAGCAGCGCCTGCAAGACCGCTATTCGCTGCGCTGCGCGCCGCACGTCATCGGCGTGCTTGAGGACGCGCTGGACCTGGTGCACGGCATGATCGAGGTCGAGCTCAACAGCGCCAACGACAACCCGCTGATCGACCCGGACCGCGAAACCGTGCTGCACGGCGGGCACTTCTACGGCGGGCATATCGCCTTCGCGATGGACAGCCTGAAGAACGCCGTCGCGAACGTCGCCGACCTGCTGGACCGGCAGCTCGCCCTGCTGGTCGACGCCCGCTACAGCCATGGCCTGCCGGCGAACCTGTCGGCCTCGACCGGCCCGCGCGCCGCGATCAACCACGGCCTGAAGGCGGTGCAGATCAGCGTGTCGGCATGGACGGCCGAAGCGCTGAAGCAGACCATGCCGGCCTC
>JBOFQO010000156.1:0-12697 GCA_051660925.1 Silanimonas sp.
GCATGAGCGACGTGCTGCAGAAGATTCTCGTCCGTAAGGCCGAGGAGGTCGCGGAACGCCGAGCCCGCGTGCCGCTGGCCGACGTCGTCGCCCGCGCGCGCGACGCTGCGCCGCTCCGCGGTTTCGCCGACGCACTGGAGGCGAAGATCGCCGCCGGACAGGCCGCCGTCATTGCCGAGGTCAAGAAGGCCAGCCCGTCGAAGGGCGTACTGCGCGCCGACTTCCGCCCGGCCGATATCGCGGCGAGCTACCAGCGCGGCGGGGCCGCGTGCCTGTCGGTACTGACCGATGTCGATTTCTTCCAGGGCCACGACGACTACCTCGTGCAGGCCCACGCGGCCTGCGCCTTGCCGGTGCTGCGCAAGGACTTCACCGTCGATGAGTACCAGATCCATGAGGCCCGTGCGCTCGGCGCCGACGCCGTGCTGCTGATCGTCGCCGCCCTCGACGACGCGCAGCTTGCGGGGTTCAGCAACTTGGCGATGGGGCTCGGTCTCGACGTGCTGGTGGAAGTGCACGACGCCGACGAGCTCGAGCGCGCGTTGCAGACGGCCTCGCCGCTGATCGGCATCAACAACCGGAACCTGCGAACCTTCGAAGTCTCACTGCAGGCCACGCTCGACATGAAGCACAGCGTGCCCACCGACCGTCGCCTCGTGACCGAGAGCGGCATTCTGGCCCGCGCGGACGTCGAAACGATGCGCGCCGCCGGCGTGCACGCCTTCCTCGTCGGCGAAGCCTTCATGCGCGCCGACGATCCTGGCACGGCGCTGCGGGCGCTGTTCGAATGAGCCTCGCGATCCGCCGCGCACTGATCCTTCTCGTCATCGTCGGGGTGGCATGGTGGCTGCAGACCGCCGTGCCGGATGAGCGCGCGGGGGGCGAGGCGTCGGAGGGGGCCGTCCAGCAGCACGACGTTCGTTCGCACGATCCGGCGCGAGAGCCCGACCGCGACACGCTTCCGCCGTTCCTGCCGCCCGAAGCGGCGCCGGTGCTGGCCGCCATCGCCCGTGGCGGGCCATTCGAGTACCGGCAGGACGGCACCGTGTTCCAGAACCGCGAGCGTCTGCTGCCGCGCCAACCGCGCGGGCACTACCGCGAGTACACCGTCGAGACGCCGGGATCCGACGATCGGGGCCCGCGTCGCATCGTGACCGGCGGCGACCCGCCGACCGAGTTCTGGTACACCGACGACCATTACCGCAGCTTCCAACGCTTCGAGTTCGACGCCGGTTCGGCCCAATGAGTACGACCGACTGGCGTTCGATGCTGGCCGATCCGTCTCTTGCCGGGACGCACGCGGCGGACGCCGCCGAGCGGTCGTGGATCGTCGAGGCCGCCGAGGGGCTGCGCTTCGACGTCGTGCGGATCGCGCTCGACGACTGTGTCGGTAAGGCCGAGGCGCTTGAGCGGATCGCGGCGGCGCTGGACCTTCCTGTGTGGTTCGGCCACAACTGGGACGCGCTCGACGAAGCCCTGAGCGACCTCGCCGCATCGTCGCCGCGCGGGATGCTGCTCGTGATGACCGGTCTGTCGAGTTGGGCCACGGCGGCGCCGGACGAGCTCGACACGCTGCTCGAGATGCTCGACGAGGTGGCGTTGGACGCAGCAGAAGCCGGCGCGCCGCCGTTCTGGGCGGTGATCGACGCGCCGTCGATCCGGCGCTGAGGGTGACCCCTCAGCGCGTGCCGTAGACCACGCTGGTCTTGCCGCGGGCGTGCAGCAGGCCCTGTTCCTGCAGCTGTTTGAGTACACGACCGGCCATCTCGCGCGAACAGCCGACGATGCGGGCGAGCTCCTGACGCGACACCCGGATCTGCGTGCCCTGCGGGTGGCTCATCGCATCGGGCTCCTGGCAGAGGTCGTGCAGCGCGCGGACGATGCGGCTGCCGACGTCGAGGAAGGCGAGGCGGCTGGCCTTGCGGCTCGTTTCCAGCAGGCGCTTGGAGAGCTGGGCGCCGATCACGTAGAGCAGTTTCGGCGCGTCCGCGGCCAGCGGCCCGGTCAGCAGCTGGTGCAGGCGCTCGTAGCTGATCTCGGCCAGCTCCACCGGCGAGCGCGTGCGCAAGGTGACCACGCGCTTGTCGGCCTTCACGAACAGGCCCATCTCGCCGACGAAGTCACCGGGGTTGGCGTAGCTGAGCACCAGCTCGCGGTCCTCGGACTCCTCGCTGATGACGCTGACCGAGCCGGCCACCACGTAGTAGAGGGTGGTCGCCGCGTCGCCGGGTCGGAACACGTCCGTCCGGTTCGGGTACTTGCGGCGGTGGCACTGGTCGAGGAAGCGGGCCAGCGTGGCTTTGTCGAGGTCCAGCGGCGAGCTGGCCACCTGGGAGCGGACCGTCGGGGTCAGCAGGGTGGCGGGAGCGGTCTGGATCATGGGACATCCTTTCAAAGCGTCACCTTAGCTTAGGACCCCGAGGAGTGTGGATTCAATCGCATTTTCACCTCCCTGACCCGAAAGGGTGGCCCCCGGGGTCGCCTTGCCCGATAATCCCGGCCCCTTAGCGCCACCCCTCCCGAAGGACACCGCCGTGGTCAAGCCGCTGCCGCGCCTCCGCCTGCAAGGTTTCAACAACCTGACCAAGGCGCTGAGCTTCAACATCTACGACGTTTGCTACGCCGTTACCGAGGAGCAGCGCCAGCGCTACATCGAGTACATCGATGAGGCCTACAACGCCGAGCGCCTGACCCAGATCCTCACGGACGTGGCCGAGATCATCGGTGCGAACATTCTCAACGTGGCCCGTCAGGACTACGACCCGCAGGGCGCCTCGGTGACCATCCTCATCTCGGAGGAGCCGGTCATCGACAAGAAGGCCGCGGGCAAGGAGATCATTGCCGACGCCGTGGTCGAGCACGACGAGCTCGAGGCGTCGGTGGTCGCGCACCTCGACAAGTCGCACATCACGGTGCACACCTACCCGGAAACGCACCCGCACAACGGCATCGCGACCTTCCGCGCTGATATCGACGTGGCGACCTGCGGCGTGATTTCGCCGCTGAAAGCCCTGAATTACCTGATCGAGAGCTTCGAGTCCGACATCGTGATCATGGACTACCGCGTTCGTGGCTTCACTCGCGACGTCAAGGGCACGAAGCACTACATCGATCACCGCATCAACTCGATCCAGGACTTCCTCGCGAAGCCCATCAAGTCGAAGTACGAGATGATCGACGTGAACGTCTACCAGGAGAACATCTTCCACACGAAGATGCACCTGAAGGAGTTCGACCTCGACACCTACCTCTTCGAGGAGAAGGCGAAGAACCTCAGCTTCAAGGACCGCATGCGCATCGAGACGCAGCTGAAGCGCGAGATCGAAGAACTCTTCCACGGCCGCAACCTGACCTGAGCATGGGTGCGGCCTGGCTCTGGCTGCTGGCCGCCGGCCTCCTGGAAATCGTCTGGGCGGTCGGGCTGAAGTACAGCGAAGGATTCACGCGCCTGTGGCCAAGCGTGGTGACTGGGCTCGCCATGGTGGCGAGCTTCTGGTGCTTGGCCCGCGCTCTGAAGGAGATCCCGCTCGGGACCGGCTACGCCATCTGGGTAGGGATCGGCGCGGTGGGCACCGCCATCGCCGGCATCGTGCTGTTCTCCGAGCCGGCAACCTGGCCGCGGGCCTTCTGCATCGGCCTCATCCTGGCCGGTATCGTCGGTCTGAAGCTCACCGCGGCCTGACGCGCGGAGACGGGCGTCGCCGCGGGCCCTTAGATCCGATACGCGACCGCTTTCATCACTTTCGAGATCGTTGCCATCGCCTGCGGGATCGGCGTGGGCAGCGTGCGCGCTCCGGACTCGAGCGCGTGGTCGGCATGGCGGGCTTCGTCGGCCTTCATCACTTCCAGCACGGCGCGCGACCGCGCGTCGGCGTTCGGCAGGGTCTGCAGGTGCTCGGCCAGATGGGCTTCGACCTGGCGTTCGGTCTCGACCACGAAGCCCAGGTTCCAGCCGTCGCCGCGCAGGCCGGCGGCCAAGCCGATCGCATAGCTGCCGGCGTACCAGAGCGGATTGAGCAAGCTGGGGCGGCTGTCCAACGCCTCAAGGCGATCGGCGCACCAGGCGAGATGGTCGGTCTCCTCCTGCGCCGCGTCGCGCAGCTGTTCGCGGACGGCCGGATCGCGGGCTACGGCGGCTTGCCCCGAATACAGCGCCTGCGCGCAGACCTCCCCGGTGTGGTTGATGCGCATCAGGCCGGCGGCATGGCGTCGCGCCTTGGGGTCCAGCGCCGCCTCGGCGTGGCCATCGGCCGGGCTGGGGCGCCCGGCGGCCGGTCGCGCGAACACGGTGTCGAGCGCGCCCTGCAGTTCCCCGAGCCAGTGGTCGAGGGGTCGGGTGTCGCGGACGAGGACGGGCAGGGCCATGGTGGTCTGGAGCGGGCAGGGAGCGATGCCGTATGCTCGCCCACCCGCGCGCCGCCGCGCCAGCGACGCCTTGTGAACCCCGGTTCCGGGCGGGAACCTGAACGTCGGACACGCCCCCGCCTCTTGCAAAGGGTCGGGCGGCCAGCTATCCTTTTTCGTCTACCCTTTCACTTTTCGCTTTCTGGAGCTGTCATGAAGAGCATGACCGTCAGCGCCAAGGCCGAGACCGTCCAGCGCGACTGGTTCGTCGTCGATGCGGCCGGCAAGACCTTGGGCCGCCTGTGCTCGGAACTGGCGTTCCGTCTGCGCGGCAAGCACAAGCCGACGTGGTCGCCCCACGTCGACACCGGTGACTATTTCGTCGTCATCAACGCCGACAAGATCGCCGTCACCGGCAACAAGCTGAAGGACAAGATGTACTACCGGTTCACCGGTTACATCGGCAACCTGAAGTCCGAGTCCCTCGAGCAGGCCCTCGACCGCCACGCCGAGCGCGTGATCGAGATCGGCGTCAAGGGCATGCTGCCCAAGACTCCGCTGGGCCGCGCGATGTTCCGCAAGCTCAAGGTCTACACCGGCGCCGAGCACCCGCACACCGCCCAGCAGCCGAAGCCGCTGGACCTGTAATCAGAGACCGACCATGGCACTCCAGCAGAATTACGGCACCGGCCGTCGCAAGTCCTCGACCGCCCGCGTGTTCCTGCGCAAGGGCACGGGCAACATCACCGTCAACGGCCGTCCGCTCGACGAGTTCTTCGGCCGCGAGACCTCGCGCATGATCGTGCGCCAGCCTCTTGAACTGACGAAGACCACGGAGCAGTTCGACATCCTCGTGACGGTCGAAGGCGGCGGCACCACCGGCCAGGCCGGCGCGATCCGCCTCGGCGTCGCCCGCGCGCTGGTCGAGTACAACGACACGCTGAAGCCGGAGCTGCGCAAGGCCGGTTACATGACCCGCGATGCCCGCGAGGTCGAGCGCAAGAAGGTTGGCCTCCACAAGGCCCGCCGCGCCACGCAGTTCTCGAAGCGCTAAGCTTCGGCCCGACGCCGGCACGTCCGGCGCAAGGGTTCGGGATCCACAGCCCGTTAGCCAAGCGGTAAGGCACCTGACTCTGACTCAGGCATTCGGTGGTTCGAATCCATCACGGGCTGCCAATCGAGCAGCACACAAACGGCCCTTCGGGGCCGTTTGCCGTTTCTGGCTCGAGCACGACACGGTTTGCCGGCATCGGGGCTCGCGGGGCATGCTGGCCACCTTCCCCAATCGGTGCCTGCCATGACCGTCGCCAGCCAGGAACTCGCCCCGCTGTTTCCCCTCGAGGGCCTGCGTCCGGAAACTCGACAGTACCTGGCCCGGGAAGCCTTGGAGCACACCGTCGGCCGCGGCGAATTGGTGTTCCAGGCTGGCGATATCGACGACGACACCATCTACGTCGTGCAGGGCGACGTTCGTTGCGACTATCCCGACGGGCGCCGCACCCTGCATCAAGCGAGTTCCACCGTGCATGGCCGCTACCCGCTGAACGACACGGTGCCGCGCCGCTTCCGCGCCACCGTCGAGAGCCGCGAGGCGCGCATCCTGCGCCTGAACCGTCGCCAGGTCGAAAAGCTGATCGCGTGGGACCAGATCAGCCGCCAGCCGGCATTCCGCTTCTTCGATGAACGCCCAAACGGCAACGACTGGGCGTACCGCCTGCTGCAGGCGCCGGCTTTCCGCCGCCTGCCGACCGGCAACCTCGAAAAGCTGTTCCAGGCCCTGGTCGAGCAGACGGTCGCGCCCGGCGAGGTGGTGGTGAACGAAGGCGACACGCCCGGCGACTTCTATGTGATCCGTGAGGGCACCGCCTCGGTGACGAAGACGCTCGATGGGTCACCCAAGGTCGTCGCCTACCTCGCAGAAGGCGATGCCTTCGGCGAGGACGCGCTGCTTTCGAACCAGCCGCGCAACGCGACCGTGAGGATGCTGCAGGGTGGCCGCCTGTTGCGTCTGTCGCGCGTCGATTTCGAGGCCGTGCTGAAGCCACCGGTGATCAAGTGGCTGCTGCCGGCGGAAGCCGCGAAGAAGGCGCAGGACGGCGCCATCGTGCTCGACGTGCGACTGCCAGAAGAGGTCGCCCAGCGCTCGATCTCGGGGGCGATGAACATCCCGCTGGCGCGCCTGCGCGAAGACGCGCCGGATCGCCTGCCGCTCGGCCGGCCGATCATCGTCTACTGCAATACCGGCGAACGTTCGGCCGCCGCGGCCTTCGTGCTGTCGCGGCTGGAGTTCGAGGTGAGCGCGATCCACGGCGGGCTCGCCGCGATGCTGCGCCTGCAGGCGCAGCAGCAGGCGATGGCCGACGCGGCCCACGGCGCGGCGCCGGGCTGAGCCGCGCTGGCGCCGCCCGTCGCCCGCCGTCAACGATTCTTGCGAACCTCGCCCGCGCTGATCACCACGTCTGCCGCGCGGCGCGCGAACAGCCCGCAGGTCACGACGCCGGGGATCTGGTTCAGCTCGCGCTCGAGCGTTACCGGGTCGACGATGCGGAGGTGGTGCACGTCGAGGATCCAGTTGCCGTTGTCGGTGGTGACGCCCTCACGCCACACCGGCTGACCGCCCATCGCGACAATCTTTCGGCCGACCAGCGAGCGCGCCATCGGGATCACTTCCACGGGCAGCGGGAAGCGGCCGAGCACGTCGACTTCCTTGGCTTTGTCGATGATGCAGACGAATTTCGCCGAGGCCTCGGCGATGATCTTCTCTCTCGTCAGTGCCGCGCCGCCGCCCTTGATCAGTCGGTTGAACGGGTCGCACTCGTCGGCGCCGTCGACGTAGAGCGACAGCGGACCCGCGGCGTTCAAGTCCATGACGCGGATGCCGAGCGCCTTGAGCTGGGCCGTGCTCTGCTCGGAGCTCGACACCGCCGCTTCGATGCGCTCCTTCATCGGCGCGAGTCCGTCGATGAAGTGCTTGACTGTCGAGCCGGTGCCGACGCCGACGATCATGCCGTCCTCGACGTACTCAAGGGCCTTCAGCGCCGAGGCGCGTTTCTGTTCGTCGGCGGTGCTCATGAGCGCTTCTTCTCCAGCGTGAGGATGTGTTTCCACTGCGCGGCGGTCACCGGCAGCACGGACAGGCGGGTGCCGCGGCGCAGCAGCATGAAGTCGTCGAGCGCGTCGGCGTGCTCGCGGAGTTCGTCGAGGGGGATGGCTCTCGACAGCTTGCGCTCGAAGCCGACGTCGACGAGCCACCAGCGCGGGTCCTCGCGCGTGCTCTTCGGATCGAAGTAGTCGGACTTCGGCTCGAACTGCGTCGGGTCGGGGTAGGGCGTCGAGGCCACCGTGGCGAGACCGTAGATGCCCGGCACTTCGGCGTTCGAGTGGTAGAAGAACACGCCATCGCCGACGTGCATCTGCTTCCACATGTAGTTGCGCGCCTGGTAGTTGCGCACGCCGCTCCACGGTTCACTGCCGACCCGCGCGAGGTCATCGATCGAGAACTCGTCCGGTTCGGACTTCATCAGCCAGTACTGGCGGGCGGGCTTGGGCATGGGCGGGTGGCGAACGTTCAGGGCGATGGGCGGGTGGTGGCATCGAAGCGATGCAGCCCGCTGGGTGTCGCGGCGACATCGAGCGGCACGTCCCAGTCGGCGGCGTCCAGTGCGTCGACCTGCTGCCAGTCGTAGCCGATGCCGATCAGCCGGGGCGCGGCCGCAGGCGTCGGCGACGTGCGGCGGAACGCAAAGCTGCGGTCGTACCAGCCGCCGCCTTGGCCCAGTCGGTGGCCGCGGGCGTCGAAGGCGAGCAGGGGGACCAGCACCACCGACAGCGCGTCGCCAGGCAGCAGCGGCCCCTCGGTGGGCTCGGGGATGCCGTGCCGGTTCGGGGCGAGCGCCTGGCCCGCCGCCCACTCGCGGAAGCGCAGTTGGCCGCCCTCGTGCAGGACCGGCAGGCACCAGCGCAGCGTGGCGGGGAGGTTGGCCTGCACCACGTGCAGCGGCAGTTCGCCGGCGACCGCCCAGTAGCCGGCGATGCGGCCATCGTGGGCCGCGAGTTCGGGAAGCAGATGCGCGGCGATGGCGGCGGCGGCGTCGAGGCGTTCGCGCACTGGGACATCGCGACGGCGGTCGCGCATGGTGCCGCGCAGCGCGCGAAAGTGCTCCGCTCGGGCCGCATGGCCGTTGGCATCGCCGCTGCGATTCAAGAAGACGTCCTCCGCCGTGCCGATGCGTACGAAACGACCTTGATCCCGAGGATCAAGTGGGAGTGCAGTCACCGCGTTCAGGCTTTCCGCAGCAGGGCGGACATGCACACCGGCGATGAAGCTGTATTCCCGGGCCGTATTTATGGGTCAAGGCGAAATGTTAGCGCACGCTGTCGAGCACAGCAGAGGACGCGGATGGAGTATAGCCGCCCCGGTGCGTGGCGAGGCCGTGACGGCGCGGCGATCCGCTCGTCGCGGACTCACGGCTCAGCGCGGTGCGTGCGACGCCAACAGCGATTCGAGCTTGCGGTTCAGGTCGGCGATGCCGCGTGACAGCTCACCGTCACGACCATCGAGCTCGCGCCGGAAGGCGTTCACTTCCGCGGCGAGGTTTAGCGCGGCGATCACCGCGATGCGGTCGAAGGCGGCCATCTTGTTGTCGCCGCGGATGCCGCGCATGCGTGCGTCGAGCAGCTGCGCGGCGGCCTGCAGCGACTCGCGTTCGTCCGGCGGGCAGCCGATCGTGAATTCGCGATCGAGGATGCGGATGCTGACACCCTCGGTCACGGGCTCGACTCCATCGACTTCAAGCGCTGGATCATCGCCTCGACGCGGCTTCGCGCCTGCTCGTTCTTCGAAAGCAGCTGGGCGCGCTCGCCGGCGAGCTGCTCCTGCGTCTGCAGGAGCCGGCGGTTTTCCTCGGATAGCCGTTGCACCACGGCCACGAGGGCGTCGATGCGGGCGGCGAGCGTCGCGAGGTCGTCACGTGGGTCGGGGTGGCGGCTCATGCGGGCATCTTGGGTGGCGGCGGGAAAGACGGTCAAGCGGCGCTCGCGCCGGAGCGTGGGGCGTCGCTGCGATCGCGCAGGAAGGCAAAGGCCTGCGGTGTCTCCAGCGGCCGCGACAGCCAGTAGCCCTGAATCTCGTCGCAGCCTTGGCCGCGCAAGTAGTTCAGTTGCGCCTCGGTCTCGACCCCTTCCGCCACCACGTGCAGTCCGAGCGAATGAGCCATGGTGATGATGGTGGCGGTGATGGCCTTGTCGTCCGGGTCGTCGGTAAGGTCGCCGATGAATTCCTTGTCGATCTTCAGCGTATCGATCGGCAGGCGCTTCAGGTAGATCAGCGAGGAGTAGCCGGTGCCGAAGTCGTCGATGGCAAGGCGAACGCCGACGTCGCGCAGCTGGTGGAGCACGGCCAGCGTACGCTCGGCGTTCTGCATCACCATGCTTTCTGTGACCTCGAGCTCAATGCGGCCCGGCGGTACACCGGTCTCGGCGAGGATGCGTTTGAGCTGCTCGGCCAGTGGCGAACGCAGCAGCTGCAGCACCGAAACGTTGATGCTGCAGGACAGATCGACGAGGCCTTCGTCGCGCCAGTGGCGCAACGTGCGGCAGGCTTCGCGCATCACCCATTCGCCAATGCCAAGGATCAGGCCGCTTTCCTCGGCTAACGGGATGAACTCGATGGGGCTGATGTCGCCGAGCTCGGCGGAACGCCAGCGCAGCAGGGCTTCGATGCCGACGATGCGGTCGCTGCGAAGGCTGAGCCTTGGCTGGAACACGAGCCGGAACTCGTCTTGCCCCAGTGCGCGGCGCAGGGCGGCGAGCAGCGCCGCGCGTCGGCGTGCCTCGGCGTCCATCGCCTCGTCGTAGACCTCGAAGGTGTTCCGGCCCTCCGATTTCGCCTGGTACATCGCCGTGTCGGCGAACTTCAGCAGGTCGGTGGGCACCATCGCATGGTCCGGGTACAGGCTGATGCCGATCGATGGCGTGATGCTGACGTCGTGGCGCTCGTCGACTTCCAGCGGCGTGGCGAAGGCGGCGAGCAGCTCGCGCGCGAGGCGTTCGGCCGAGCCCACGCTATCGAGGTCCTCGACGATGATCGTGAATTCGTCGCCGCCAAGCCGGGCGACGGTGTCGGTGGGCCCAACGGCGGTCTGAAGGCGGGCGGCGGCGGCTTTCAGCAGGCGATCGCCGGCGGCGTGGCCGAGCGAGTCGTTGATGTCCTTGAAGTGGTCGAGGTCGATGAACAGCACGGCCACGCGGCTCTCCTGCCGGCGCGCTCGGATGATCGCGCGCGACAGCCGCTCGGACAGTAGGGTGCGATTCGGCAGACCGGTCAGCGTGTCGTAGTTGGCGAGGTAGCGCAGCTCCTGCTCGGCGCGCTTTTTCTGGGTGATGTCGTTGACCACGGCCACGAAGTGGGTGCGCTGCTGGTTGCCGTCGGTCACCTCGGACAGCTCGATCCAGCTCAGGAACTCGCCGCCGTCCTTACGGCGCTGCCACATCTCGCCGCTCCAGTGACCGCTGCGCACAGCGATACCGCGCACGCGCTGGTAGAACTCGGCGCTGTGCTGCGACGAGTCGAGCAAGTTGGCGGGCAGACCGATGACGTCGCTCTCGCTGTAGCCGGTGATGCGCGAGAACGCCGGGTTGACGGCGACGAAGGCGAAGTCGAGGTCGATCACCGACACCGCCTCGCTCATGCTGCGGAAGACCTCGTAGGCAACGCGCGTCTCGCGCTCCGCACGTCGCAGCTCCTGGATATCGCGGGTGGTGCCACTCAGCTTGATGGCCTTGCCGCTGGCGTCGCGGTCGGTGACCTTGCCGCGGGCGCGCACCCAGCGCCAGTCGCCGTCCTCGTGGCGGATACGGTGCTCGGACTCGAAGAATTCGGTTTCGCCGTTGACGTGGCGCTCGACGAGGCGGCGCAAGCGTTCGACGTCATCCGGGTGCACGGCCTCCTCGCGCCATTTCGCGAGCGGCGTCTCCGCGGGGGTCGACGCGCCGGCGATGCGCTGAATGCCCTGGCGAACAAGGACACCGGAACGGACGTCGAGCTCCCAGTGCACGTCGCCCGACGTGGCCAGCACCAGGTCGAGCTGCTGCTTGAGTCGGCGTACCTGGCCTGAATGCTGGTTGTCCTCGGCGCTGCGCTTCCGCAATCCACGCGTCCAAGCCAGCAGCAGGACTAGCACCGCCAGGCCCAGGACGACCACCAGGAACCAGGCTTCGGCTGCGAAGGGAGCAGCGGGCATCGCGGGTCGTGGCCTCGGGGTCGCCGACAGGAACCGCAGTGTACGCAGGGCGTGGGCGGGCACCAAGCGCGACGGGCCGCTGCTAGACTTTCGGCATTGATCCTGATGGCGCGAAATGTCCGATTCCCTGCCCTCTTACGCCGCGGTCGCCGAGCAGATCGCTGCGCTGTCCCTCTCGGTCGACCCGTCCGAATTGCACGGCTCGCTGTGCGCGCTGCGCTGTGGCCATCCGCCGCGCGCCAACTGGCTCGCCGAGGCAATGGGCGACGACACGGTGGCCTTGCCGCCACCGTCATCGGCCCTCGGCCGCCTTGATGCCGCGACTATTGAGCAGCTCGGCGAGACCGATTTCGGCCTTGAGCTGCTGCTGCCCGACGACGACGCGCCGGTCAGCGAGCGCGGCGAGGCGTTGGTGGCCTGGTGTCGCGGCTTTCTCGGCGGCGTCGGCCTCGCCGGCATCGAGCCGAAGCTGGGCGAGGAGGCGCGCGAGGCGCTGGGTGACGTCGCCCGTATCGCCGAATCGGACGTGAGCTACGACGATCCAGACGCCGACGAGGAGGCGCTGGTGGAGCTTGAGGAGTTCGTCCGTGTCGCCGCGCTGCTGATCCACGGCGACTGCCTCGCCGCCACCAGCGACCGCAAGCGCTTGCACTGATGGCGTCCATCAAGGCACCGGCCGCGATCGCCAAGAGCGAACACCAGCGCCGGCGTCGCGCTCTGCTGCAGCTGGCGCAGGACGACGCCATCCTGATCTTGCCGGCCGCGCCGGAGCGTATCCGCAGCCACGACACGCACCACCCGTTCCGGCAGGATTCTGATTTCCTGTACCTCACCGGCTTCCCCGAACCGGAGGCGGTACTCGTCCTGGTGCCGGGGCGTGCGCACGGCGAGACCCTGCTGTTCTGCCGCGAGCGCAACCCCGAGCGCGAGCTGTGGGACGGCCCGCGCGCCGGGCCGGAGGGCGCGGTCGCGCAGTTCGGCATCGACGATGCCTACCCGATCGACGACATCGACGAGATCCTGCCCGGCCTGCTCGAGGGCCGCTCGCGGGTCTACTACCACTTTGGTCGCGACACCGATTTCGACCTCAAGCTGATCGGCTGGGTGAACCG
>JBOFQO010000157.1:0-3822 GCA_051660925.1 Silanimonas sp.
CGTCGGCAGGTGCGGAACGTCAGGCTACGCTGCAGAACGGGTTCGCAGGAATTGACCATTGTCCAGGCCGGTCGGCTTGCCCTGGCGGTGTGAAGGATAGGTATGCTGCAACGCCGCACAATCAGGCCCGCAGGATGCCGCAGCACGGACTGGCCATCGCCCTCATTGCCGCCCTTGCCGCGCTCGGCCCGCGCGCGGCGAGTGCGAATGTGCACGACGATCCGGCCCTGCTCGACCTGAGCCTTGACGAGCTGCTGAAGGTCGAGGTGAGCGCGGCGAGCTTCACCACCACCTCGCTGCGCGACGCCACGGCCAGCGTCACGGTCTTCGAGCGCCACGACCTCGAACACCTCGGCTTTCGCTACCTGCACGAGGTGCTGAACTGGGTGCCCGGGGCCTACACCTCGCGGGTCGCCACCACGGGCCTGGAGAACCGCACGGTGCTGCGCGGCAACCCAGGCACGGCGGGCGGCGGCCTGTTGGCCATTGACGGGCAGCGCGTCAACACGATGCATAGCGTCCGCGCTTGGGGCGTGCTGCGCAGTTTCCCGCTGTCGATGATCGAGCGCGTCGAGGTGATCCGTGGCCCGGGCGGCGCGCGCTTCGGCGGCGGCCCCAGCGACGAGGTGGTGCACGTGGTGACGCGCCGCGGCCAGGATGCCGCCCAGGCCGCCGTTTCCGCCGAGGGTGGCGCAGCGGCCCAGGTGCTGCTCGGTGCCCGCCACAACGACTGGCGCGTCGATCTGCGCGCCTCGCGCACCCGCGACGAGAGCCCGACCTACGATGCGCTGTTCGACCGCTTCGGTCGGGTGTCGCGCACTACCGAAACCTCGGACACGCGGACCGCCATCCTCGACGTCGGCCGCGGTTCGCACGGCGTGCAGGTGCTGCACCATGAATCCGACGTCGCCGGCTACTACGGGCTGAATGGCTCGATCACGCCGGGCGACGAGAGCCTGCTGGCGGCGACTTGGTGGCGCTACAACGGCAACCTCACGCTCGGCGACTGGACGCTGGACGGCTTCGCCAGCGCGATGCGCCAGCGCTACGCGCTGAGCGGCGTGCTCGCCCCGGGCGGCGCTTTCCCATTCATCGCCGACGACTACCGCCAACGCGGCTTGATGACGCATCGCGCCACCTCGGCCGGCCTGACCCTGCAGCGGGCCTTCGGGCCGCACACGCTCACGCTCGGCGGCGAGGCCCTCGAAGGCGAAACCACGCGTGCCGATCTGCAGGCGAACTACACGCTGGGGCCGCTGTTCTTCCCACTGGGTGGCTTCGAGAGCACGGGGCTGCGCTTCGTGGCCAATGGCGCGCACGACCGCATGGCGGCCGCCTACCTTGAGCACGATTGGCGCGTGTCACCCGAGCATCGGCTGGTGCTGGGCGTCCGCCATGACCGCTACCGGCAGAGCGGTTCGGCCACCTCGCCGCGCGTGGCCTGGGTGTGGACCCCCGGCGAGCGGGCGTCGATCAAGCTGATGCTGCAAGACGCCTTCTTCGCGCCGACGTTGAGCCAGCTGTTCCTGCAGAACAACCCGGTGATCGCTGGCGCACCGGACCTCCAGCCCACGCAGGTGCGCACCACCGAGCTGATCGGGCGCTACCAATTTGATCGGGTGTTGCTGACCGGCACGCTCTACCACCGGGACGCGCGCGACGGCTTCGTTGTGGTGCCGCTGAACGGCATCACCGCGACCACGGTGAATGCCGGCAAGCAGCACACCGAAGGTTTCGAAGGCTCGGTGATCTGGACGCCGTCGACGATGTGGCGCGTGCGGTTGACGGGCTCGACGATCTTCGCCGACCGCTACACCCTGCCCGAGCGCATCGCCGAGGCGCCACCGGGGCAGTTCGTCTCGCGAGACACCGCCAGCCTGCTGGTGAACTGGATCCCGTCGGCGCATTGGGACACGAGCTTCGGCACGCACTGGCGTTCGCGCGAGGGATTCCAGGCCGAGGCGAACGACCCGCGGGTGATGCTGCAACTGAACTGGCGGCCAAGCGAGGCGCTGCGCGTTTGGCTGCACGCGGACAACCTGTTCAACGCGCGCGGCGTCGACGTGGACGTGGCCGGCGGCTTGGGCGTCGACCCGGCCACCGGGCGCATTGCCCGCGACCTGCCGCTGCCGGGGCGCGAGCTGATGCTCGGCGTCGAGTACGGCTGGCGCTGAGCGGCCGCGTGGCCGCAGGGTGCGCCGTTAGCGCTCCACCACCTCGCGGTGCATCGGCGCCAGCTTGGCGAGCAGCTGGTTCTGTGCGCGGAACGGCACGCCGTGTTCGTTCATGGCGTCCTGCAGCACTTCGATGAGACGGTTGAAGTGCGCGCGGTCGATGTTCAGGCCCGCGTGCGAGCTCTTCATGTCACGGCCGCTGTACGTGCAGTCCCCCCCCAGGATCACGCAGAACTGCTCGGTGAGCTGGCGCTTGACGCGCGCCTGATCGGCGTTGACGAAGAACGGACGCAGGGTGTCGTCGGCGAGCATGCCGGCCATGAAGGTTTCCATGATCGCGCCCAGGCCCTCGCGGCCGCCGAACTGCTCCAGCACGGGGCGAAGCTCGGGGTGCGCCGGCGCTGGGTCGGGCGCGCTCGGGTCGCGTGGCGGCATATCGTCGACGACCGCGGCCTCCTCGGCGGCGAGGCGCGCTTCTTCTTCGGCCAGCAGCGCTTCTTCGGCCGCGATGGCCGCCTCTTCGTCTGGCGATTGCGACATGGCAGCGGGCGCCCAGACCAGCGCGAGGGCGACGGCGATCGGAAGAGCGGCAAACGGATGTCGGTTCATGGGCCTGTCCTCGGGATTCAGAAGCCGACCTGCAGCGAGGCGTAGACGCCACGCTGGTTGTCGGCGATGACGATGTTCCCGAGGTCCACGTAGGCCACGGTCAGCGAAACGGTCTTGGTTGGCGCCCAGGCGAGGAAGACATCCCACGCGTCCTCTTCCTTCGCGATGCCGAGGTTGTCGGGCTTCTGTCGGTACTCGGCGCCGATGGCCAAGTGGCGATTCAGCAGATACGCCACCGACCCTTCGAACTGCGCCTCGTAGTCGTCGTTGCGATCGCCACCGAAACCGAGGATGCCGAACTGGTTGGCCTTGGTGAATCGCATCGTGCCGTTCACCAGGAGGCTCTGTGCGAGGTAGAGCTTGGTGGCGCTCAGGTACAGGTCGGTGCCGGAGTCATCGCGCGCCCCGATGAAGGCCAGCACGCCGGCCCGGTCGTTCTGCTTGTGCTGCAGGCCCGCCGAGACCTGCGGCATCCACGCGTCCTGCTCGAGCACGGCGTCGCCGAACAGCCGCACCTTGAGCCCGAACGTGTCCTGCGTGAAGGCGAAGCCGCGGCCCAGGCCCAACGCGGCACCGACGGCTTCGGTGTCGAAGCGCTGCTGCGACGCGCTGAGCTCGACGCGATCGTAGAAGCCCACCAGCACGCCATAGCTGTCGAGCGAATAGTCATTGATGTCGACGCGGGTGTAGAACGCGTAGCCGCCGACCTCGTCGCGCGTGCCGTAGCCGCCGATCACCGCCCAGGGCGTGAGCCCGCCGCCGGCGGCCCCCTCGATCTGGCTGACGCCGCCGGTGAGCAGCAGCTTGCCGCTGCGCGACGAATCGCGGTCTTGCGCCTGCGCGGCCGCGGTGGCCACCAGTGCGGCAAGGCTCAGCGCGAGCGTGCGCGGGCGGAGGACTCGGTATTGCATCAGGACAGCTCCAATCAGCGGGACGGGGTAGTCGGCGCGGCCGGCATCGGGAAGTAGGCGACCACCTGCGCTTGCAGGTTGCGGGGGATGCGCACGAGGAACCATTCGTTCACCACTTCGCCGCGCGC
>JBOFQO010000158.1:0-3507 GCA_051660925.1 Silanimonas sp.
CTCGGCATCGAGGTGTTCCAGCCGGAAAAGCTGCGCGATGCTGACGCGCAGGCGCCGCTGCGCGCGCTGAAGCCCGACCTGATGGTGGTGGTGGCCTACGGCCTGATCCTGCCGCAGGCGGTGCTTGATATCCCGACGCCCGGCTGCTGGAACGTGCACGCCTCGCTGCTGCCGCGCGGGCGTGGCGCCGCACCGATCCAGCGCGCCATCGAGGCGGGCGACGCCGAGACCGGCGTCGATCTGATGCGGATGGAGAAGGGCCTCGACACCGGACCGCTGCTGCTGCGATTGACCACGCCGATCAACGACGAGGATACGGGTGGCACGCTGCACGACCGGCTCTCGCAGCTCGGCGCGGAAGTGCTGGGCGATGGGCTCAAGCTGCTGCGCGCTGGCATGGTGCCGGTGGCGACGCCGCAGCCGGCCGATGGTGCGACCTACGCGCACAAGCTCGACAAGGCCGAGGCGAAGCTCGACTGGACGCAGCCCGCCGTGGTGCTGGCGCGGAAGGTGCGCGCGTTCACGCCTTGGCCGATCGCCGAATGCGAGCTCGCCGGCGAACGCCTGCGCGTGCACGGCGCGGCGTCGCTGTCCGAGGCTGCGGCGCGCGCGCTCGGCGTCGGGCAACACGCGCCCGGCGCCCTGATCGCCGGCACGCGCGAAGGACTGACCGTCGCCTGCGGCGAGGGCGCGCTGCGCCTGACGCATGTGCAGCGCGAAGGCGGCAAGCCGCAGGCGGTGGCCGATTTCCTCAACGCGCGACCGCAGCTGAGGACCGCATGAGCGGCCCGGCGTCGTCGGGCCCATCGCGACCCGGCGGCGCGGCAGCGGTGGGCGTGGCGAAAGCCGGCGCCGCCCTGCGCGCCGAGGCGGCGCGCGTGCTGGTAGCGGTACTCGACGACGGTCGCTCGCTGAAGGCGGTGCTTTCGGCGGCGCTCCCGACGATCACCGATCCGCGCGATCGCGGCCTGCTCGAAGCCATCGTCTTCGCCGCCCTGCGCTTCGAACGACGCTACGCCTTCGTGCTCTCGCGCTGGCTGGCCCGGCCGCTGCCGGTCGGTTCGGCCAAGGACCGCGCCGTTGCGCGCCTGCTGCTGGTGGGCTTGGCCCAGCTCGATGCGATAGGACTCCCGCCGCACGCCGCCGTCGGCGCGACCGTCGACGCGGTGAAGCTGCTGGGCCGCGAGGGCTTGGCGGGGCTGTTCAACGCCGTGCTGCGCAAGGCCACGCGCGAGCCGTGGCCGGTCGCGGACTCGCGCGCCGTGCGCGCGAGCCATCCCGATTGGCTGGTCCGCCGCCTTGAGGCCGACTGGGCGGAGCAGGTTGATGCGCTGCTGGAGGCGAACAACGCCGAGGCGCCGCTGTGGCTGCGCGCCAACGCGCCGCGGTTTCCGCGCGAGGCGCTGATTGAGCGACTGGCAGCCGCCGGCATCGCCGCGGAGGCGGGGCCGGCGCGCGACAGCCTGCGCCTCATCGAGCGCGCGAACCCGGCGACACTGCCGGGCTTCGACATGGGCGCCTTCCACGTGCAGGACGTCGCCGCGCAGCTCGCCGTGGAAGCGCTGTCGCCACAGCCGGGCATGCGTGTGCTCGACGCCTGCGCGGCACCCGGCGGCAAAACGCTGGGCCTGCTCTCGGCCGTCGGCGACGATGGCGAGGTGCTGGCGCTCGACGTCGACGCGGCGCGGCTGGCGCGCGTGCGCGCCCTGGTCGACGCGCTGAAGCCATCGACCGCGCGCTTCGACGCGCGGGTGGCCGACGCCGCCGACCCGTCCATCGCTCCCGCCGCCTTCGGCGGGTATGGCGCGGGCGGCTTCGACGCGATCCTGCTCGACGCGCCGTGCTCGGCCACCGGCATCGTCCGCCGCCAGCCCGACATCAAGGCGCATCGCCGCGAGGACGACATCGCGGCACTCGCCGCTACGCAGGCGCGCCTGCTCGACGCGCAGTTCCCGCTGCTGCGCCCGGGCGGGCGCCTGCTCTACGCCACCTGCTCGGTGCTGCGCGAGGAGAACGACGCCCAGGTGCGCACGTTCC
The DNA here is from genome assembly GCA_051660925.1 of Silanimonas sp. Lineage (GTDB taxonomy): Bacteria > Pseudomonadota > Gammaproteobacteria > Xanthomonadales > Xanthomonadaceae > Silanimonas. The sequence continues at coordinate 2,038 of JBOFQO010000158.1, forward strand.
TCGCCCGAACGCCGGAAGCGCGCCTCGCGCCGCTGGACGCGCGTTTCGGCCTCGACACCGGCGCCGGTCGCCAGCGTTTTCCCGGCGACGACGGCGGGGATGGTTTCTTCTACGCCCTGATCGAGCGCCGCTGAGGCGCACCCCACGGAACGTCCCGATGACCGCCGAAGCGTTGCGCCCGCTGTCTCCTACCGACCGCCGCGACGCCTGGTGGTTCTTCGCCATTGCGCTTGTCGTGATCGGCACTGGCTTCGGTCTGCGCGACCCCTGGCCCGCTGACGAGCCGCGCTTCGTGCTGGTGGCGCAGCAGATGATCGACAGCGGCGACTGGTGGTTTCCGCGCCGCGGCCACGAGCTCTACCCGGACAAGCCGCCGCTGTTCATGTGGCTGCTGGGGCTTGCCTACCTCGCCATCGGCAGCGTTCGCTGGAGCTTCCTGCTGCCGTCGCTCGTCGCCTCGATGGGCACGCTGTGGCTCACCTACGACCTCGGTCGCCGGCTGTGGAACCCGCGCGCCGGCCTGTGGGCCGCGGCGGCGGTGCTGGTGGTGCCGGCCTTCGTCTACCAAGCCAAGCGCGCGCAGATCGACCCGGTGCTGATCGGCCTGACCACGCTCGCCCTTTACGGGATGCTGCGCCACCTGCTGCTCGGCCCGGCCTGGCGCTGGTTCTTCGCGGGCTGCTTCGCCGCGGGCTTGGGCGTCTGGACGAAGGGTGTCGGCTTCCTGCCGCTGTTCGCGCTACTGCCGTTCGCGCTGATGCGCTGGAAGAACTGGAGCGGCATCGCGCCGCTGGGTGCGGGTAACGGTTGGCGCTGGAGCGCGGGCATCGCGATGTTCTTCGTCGCGATCTTGGTCTGGTTCGTGCCGATGGTGCTGATGGCCCTGTACGACGGCGACCCCGCGCACCGCGCCTACCTCGACAACATCCTCTTCAAGCAGACGGTGACGCGCTACGCCGACGCCTGGCACCACCACGAACCGGCCTGGTACTTCCTCGAGGTGATCGCGCTGTTCTGGGCGCCGTTCTCGATCGCGATGCTGTGGGCGCTCGGGCCGTGGCGCGCCGCATGGGCCGCGAAGGACGCGCGGGTGTGGCTGCCGCTGGCCTGGGCGCTGCTGGTGATCGCTTTCTTCAGCGGCAGCACCGGCAAGCGCGATATGTACATCCTGCCGGCGCTGCCGGCGTTCGCGCTCGCGGCCGCGCCGTATCTCGACGCCATCGCCCGACGGAAGGGCTTCCGGACGGCGCTCGTGCTGTACGTCGCCGGGCTGGGCGCGGCCCTGCTGCTGGGCGGGGCCGCGGCCCTGGTCGCTGAGCCGCGGTTCGAAGCGCGGATCGTCGCCGAGCGTGGTTTGGGTGCCGAAGCCGTGTGGCTGTGGACGATGTTGGTCGTCGTCGGCGCCATCGGCGTTCTCGGCGCTGCGATCTTCGGCCGCCGCGGTGCACTGGCGTCCTGCGCGGCGCTGCT
>JBOFQO010000159.1:0-6125 GCA_051660925.1 Silanimonas sp.
ATCGACGCCGAGGCCGTCGTCAAGGGCGACGCGAAAATCGCCGCAATCTCGGCAGCGTCGATTCTCGCGAAAGTCACCCGAGACCGCTGGATGCTCGACCTCGACGCGCGACATCCGGGCTACGGCTTCGCGGCGCACAAGGGCTACCCGACGTCCGAGCACCTCGACGCACTGCGGCGGCTCGGGCCTTGCCCCGCGCATCGGCGCAGCTTCGCGCCGGTCAGGGCGACGATGGCGCCGGGCCTGCTGGACTGACGGCACCGACACGGGCGTCGACGCCCGGCGTCGCCTTGGCGAGCAGTTCGAGCACCGGCGGCACGACGGATGCGGGATGCGTTTCCATCGGGCTGTGCGCCGCGCCTGCGACCAGCACCCAACGCGCGTTCGGCAGCGCAGCGGCCAGCGCTTCGCCGACCTCGGGCTTCAGCCAGCGGTCGCGCTCGCCCCACAGCACTAAGCTCGGCGGATCGACCAACCCTGCGGCATCGGTCCGGTCCGGCCCCATGTCACGGGCGTAGCCATCGAGGATGGCCGGCAGCGTCCCCGGCTGATGCAGCGGCGCGAGGTAAGCGTCGAGCTCGGCCGCTTCAGGCGCGCGGCCGAAGCCTTCCTCCAGCACCTCCGCCAACCCCTCGCGGCGCAAATAGCGGCGTTCGGCCAAGGACAGCACCAAGCCGCGCAACGGCTGCGCGCGGAACATCGAGGGATTGCGCCGCCGCTCGCGCACCGGTGAACCAGACAGGTACGCGACGGCGCCGACGCGCTGCGGCGCCTCGGCCACCATCTGGCCGACGACGCGCGCGCCCATCGAGTGCCCCACCAAGCACCAACGCACGCCCGGCGCTTCCACCTCCAGCAGCTGCCACAGCGCCCTAGCGGCGCTGCCATCGAAAGGCCGGCGCGCGCTGTAGCCGTAACCCGGCAGGTCGATGGCCAGCACGCGATGACCGGCGTCAGCGAGCTCGGGCGCGAGATGCCGAAACGAATAGGTCGAACCGGCGAGCGCATGTACCAGCAGTACCGGGCAGCGCGCTGACCGCTCAGGCAGCGCGTTGTCCGTCGCCGGCCAGTCGCGCGCGTGCAGCGCCACGCCCTGCACATCGATGCGCCGACTGTTCGGGAACGGTGCCGCCAGCGCATCGGCCGCCTCCGCCACGTGCGCGCCGACGAGCGCCCATGCCATCGCCGCGACATGCACCACGGCCTTCGCCCGCTGCAGCATCGACACCCCCCTTGCGTGACCCCGGCATGGTCGGCGGCGTCGATGACACGACGAGGGCAGGCACATGACTTCCGGCATTGCGCCGGTGGTCATGCTGACTTTTGTGACTTACCGCAGCGCGGACGCGCGCGGAGACTGTCGCCACATCGCCGCTTGCCGCAGCGATGCCCCCGAGACCCGCGATGAGCCCCGCCATGTACACGACCGCCCGCGCCTACCCCACCCACGCCCCGAAGCCGAACCCGTCGCCGCGCGCTGAGCATCAGCGCCGCGAAGCCGAGTACCTGGCTCTGCGCCAGCTCGCCGACGAGGTGAAGCGCCTCGACCGCCAGCTGCACCGCGAGCGCAGCTACGCGACCGCGCACTACGCCGGCTGAGGCCCGGCGCGCCCGCGGGCGCGCGGCGGCAAGTCAAGTCCTTGTCCCGTCGGGGCGAGGCACGTAGCCTGCGGCGTCTGCCCCGGACGCCGCCATGCCGCCCCGCTTCGTCCACCTGAACGTCCACAGCGAATACGCGCTGACGGATTCGACGATCCGCCTTCCCGAGCTCGCGAAGCGCTGCGCGCAGCGCGGCCAGCCGGCGATCGCGCTGACCGACCCGACCAACCTGTTCGGGCTGGTGAAGTTCTACAAGGAGGCCGAGGGCAAGGGCCTGAAGCCGATCGCCGGTGCGCAGCTGACGCTGGACGACGGCGAGTCCGTGCTGGGCCGCGTGTCCGCCTGGTGCCTCGATCGCCGCGGTTACCTGTCGCTCTCGCGCCTGATCACCCGCGCCTACGCCGATGGCCAGCGTGGCGACGTTCTGGGCGTGCGGCCGGACTGGCTGTTCGAGGACCACGAAGGCTTGATCCTGGCCCTCGGTGCTGACAGCCCGCTGGGCCTTGCGATCGGCGGCGGCCGCGACGACCACGCCGCCGCGATGCTGGATCGCTACGTCCGGCGCTTTGACGACCGGCTCTACGTCGAGCTGACGCGCACCGGCAAGCCGTTCGACGAGGCCTTCAATCGCGCTGCGCTGGAACTCGCCGCCCCGCGCAGTATCCCGGCGATCGCCACCAATGCCGTGCGCTTCCTCGACCGCGACGATTTCGACGCCCATGAGGCGCGGGTCTGCATCGCGACGGGGCGCGTGCTCGACGACCCGAAACGCCCGCGCGACTTCACCGCCGAGCAGTATCTGAAGTCCACCGAAGAGATGCAGGCGCTGTTCCACGACCTGCCCGACGCGCTGGACAACACCGTCGACCTCGCAGCGCGCTGCAATTTCGAACTCTCGCTCGGCACCTACTACCTGCCGGCCTTCCCGGTGCCGAACGGCGAAACGCTGGACACCTGGATCCGCGCCGAAGCCGAGCGCGGCCTCGCCAAACGCCTCGCCGCACACGACCCGGCGCCTGGGCTCACCGTCGACGATTACCGCGAGCGCCTGACGCGCGAAGTCGACGTCATCATCAAGATGGGCTTCCCCGGCTACTTCCTGATCGTGGCCGACTTCATCAACTGGGGTAAGGAACATGGCATCCCGGTGGGCCCGGGCCGCGGCTCAGGCGCGGGCTCGCTCGTCGCGTACGCGCTCGGCATCACCGACCTCGACCCGCTGGCCTACAACCTGCTGTTCGAGCGCTTCTTGAACCCCGAGCGCGTGTCGATGCCCGACTTCGACATCGACTTCTGCATGGACCGCCGCGACGAGGTCATCGACTACGTCAGCCGCAAATACGGCAGCGAGCGGGTGAGCCAGATCATCACCTACGGCACGATGGCGGCGAAGGCCGTGGTGCGCGACTGCGGCCGCGTGCTCGGGCACCCCTACGGCTTCGTCGATGGCGTGGCGAAGCTGATCCCGAACGTGCTGGGCATCGCGCTGGACGATGCACTGGGTGAGACCGAGAAGGGCAAGACCGACGACACCGTGCGCTCGGGCGAGCTGATCGAGCGCTATGCCCGCGAAGACGAGGTGCGCGACCTGCTCGATCTCGCACGCCAGCTCGAGGACCTGACCCGCAATGCCGGCAAGCACGCCGGTGGCGTGGTGATCGCACCGACGCCGCTCACCGACTTCTGCCCGCTGTTCTCCGAGCCCGGCGGCCGTGGCGCCGTCACGCAGTTCGACAAGGACGACGTCGAGGCGATCGGTCTCGTCAAGTTCGACTTCCTCGGCCTGCGCACGCTGACGATCATCGACTGGGCGGTGAAGGCCATCAACCGGCGGCGCGCGGTGAAGGGCGAGCCGGCGCTCGACATCACCCGCATCCCGCTCGACGACCGCCCAGTGTTCGACCTGTTCAGCCGTGCGCAGACGGTGGCGGTGTTCCAGTTCGAATCCTCGGGGATGCGCAACCTGCTGCGCGAGGCGCGGCCGGACCGCTTCGAGGATTTGATTGCCCTCGTGTCGCTGTTCCGCCCCGGCCCGATGGACCTGATCCCCAGCTTCAACGCCCGAAAGCACGGCAAGGAGGCGGTCGAGTACCCCGACCCGCGCGTCAAGCCGGTGCTGGAGGAGACCTACGGGATCATGGTCTACCAGGAGCAGGTGATGCAGATGGCGCAGGTGCTGGGCGGCTACTCGCTCGGCGGTGCCGACCTGCTGCGCCGCGCCATGGGCAAGAAGAAGCCCGAGGAGATGGCCAAGCACCGCGCCATGTTCCGCGAGGGCGCGTCGAAGAATGGCATCGACGAGGCCAAGGCCGACGCCGTCTTCGACCTGATGGAGAAGTTCGCCGGCTACGGCTTCAACAAGTCGCACGCCGCCGCGTATGCCCTGGTGAGCTACCAGACCGCGTGGCTGAAGACGCACTACCCCGCCGAGTTCATGGCCGCAGTGCTGTCCTCTGACATGGACAACACCGACAAGGTCGTCAATTTCCTCGACGAATGCCGCGCCTTGCAGCTCACCGTGCTGCCGCCGAAGGCCAACGCCTCGGCGACGATGTTTGAGGCCACCGACGCGCGGACGGTCCGCTACGGCCTGGGTGCCATCAAGGGCGTGGGCGTCGGCCTGTGCGAGGCCATCGTGCAGGCGCGCGAGGCCAAGGGCCCCTTCCGCGACCTGCTCGATTTCTGCGAGCGCGTCGACCCCACGAAGATGAACCGACGCGCGGTCGAGGCGATGATCAATGCCGGCGCGCTGGACGGCCTCGCGCCCAACCGCGCCTCCCTACTGCTGCAGTTGCCGGAGGCGGTGAAGGCCAGCGAGCAGGCTGCGCGTTCGGCGGCCGCGGGGCAGGTGTCGCTGTTCGGCGGCTTCGCCGAGGCGCCGGTGGCCAAGGTCGACCTGCCGGTCTGCGACGAGTGGCCGCTGGAACAGCGGCTGGCCGGCGAGCGCGAAACGCTCGGGCATTACCTCTCCGGCCACCCGATCGACCCGTGGCGCGCCGAACTTTCCGAGCTGGTCAACATCAATCTGAGCGAGGTCGAGGCCACCTGGTCGCAGCGCAAGGACCGACGCGGCGAGACCACGATGATCCTCGCCGGCCTCGTCGGCAACGTCCGCAAGCGCGGCGACGCCATGGCCTTCGCGCAGATCGACGACGGCCATGGGCAGATCGAACTGGCCTTCTTCCGCGAGGCCTGCTCCGGCTTCGGCCACCTGCTGTCGCGCGATCGCATTCTGATCGTCGAGGGCCAGGTGGGCGCGGACCGCGTCAGCGGCGAGCTGTCGATGCGGGTCAAACAGGCCTGGGACTTCAAGGCCCTGTTGGACACCCACGCGCGCCGGATCGCGCTGTCCGCCGACCTCCGCGGCAAGGGCCACTTCGAGCAGCTGCAGGCCCTGCTGGCCGAGTACCGGCCGGGCCCCACCCCGCTGCGGCTGGAGATCACTCGTCCGGGCGCGGCCGGCGCGCTGGAGCTCGGCGGCCGGCAGGGCGTACGCACGGCCTCCGACCTGCTCTCACGGCTTCGTCACCTGCCCTTCGTGACCGGCGTGAAGCTGCAGCTGCACAAGCCATGGCTGGCCGGCTAGACTCTTTGCTCTAGCGGGCCCGAAGCATCCGGGAACGCCCTCCAAATTCCGCGCAAATGAACCCGAACTTCCTCGATTTCGAACAGCCCATTGCCGATCTTGAGGCCAAGATCAACGAACTCCGGCACGCCAGCACCGGCCCGGCGGTGGACATCGAAAGCGAGATCCGTGGCCTTGAGGACAAGCTGAAGGCCCGCACGGCCGAGATCTTCGCCACCCTGACGCCCTGGCAGATCAGCCAGCTCGCGCGCCATCCGCAACGTCCCTACACCCTCGACTATCTCGGCCTGATCGCCGACGAATTCCACGAGCTGGCCGGCGATCGCGCCTTCGCCGACGACGCCGCCATCGTCGGCGGCCTCGCGCGCATCGACGGCCGCAGCGTGATGGTGATCGGCCACCAGAAGGGTCGCGACACCAAGAGCAAGATCCGTCGCAATTTCGGCATGCCGCGCCCCGAGGGATACCGCAAAGCCCTGCGCCTGATGCAGATGGCCGAGCGCTTCAAGCTGCCCATCCTCACCTTCATCGATACGCCCGGCGCCTACCCGGGCATCGGTGCCGAGGAGCGCGGGCAGTCAGAAGCCATCGCCCGCAACCTGCTGGAAATGGCCGAGTTCGGCGTGCCGATCCTGTGCACCGTGATCGGCGAAGGCGGCTCCGGCGGCGCACTGGCCGTCGGCGTCGGCGACCTCACCCTGATGCTCGAGTACGGCACCTACTCGGTGATCTCGCCCGAGGGCTGCGCCTCGATCCTGTGGAAGTCGGCTGACAAGGCCAAGGACGCCGCCGAGGCCATGGGCCTGACCGCGCCGCGCCTGAAGGAAAACGGCCTGATCGACCTGATCGTCAGGGAGCCGCTCGGCGGTGCGCACCGAGATCCGGCCGTGATGGCGCAGACGCTCAAGGCCACGCTGATGGCCGAGCTGGCCAAGCTCGA
>JBOFQO010000160.1:0-5631 GCA_051660925.1 Silanimonas sp.
CGGCGGATGCCTCGCTGCCCGCCGCCGTCGGCTGGCCGCGCGCCATCGTGGTGCTGCCCGACGACTTCGACGCGCGTTTTCCCGAAGCCCAGCGCGCACTCGTCGTCGCGCACGAGCGTCGCCACGTCGAACGCGGTGACCTGCACGCACAGGTCATCGCTGAGCTGATTCGCGCGCTGCTGTGGTTCCACCCGCTCGCGCACTGGGCCGCGGCGCGCTTCCGCCACGACCAGGAGCTGGCCTGCGATGCCGACGTCATCGCGCGCCACCCCGCCGACACCCGCGTCTATGCCGCGGCACTCGCCAGCGCCGCCGGTCTTCGTCTTCCCCCGGTCGCAACGGCCTGGGGTTTTTCCCATCCGCTCAAGGAGCGCATCGCCATGCTGCAGCACCCGCTTCGTTCTGCCGTGCGCCGTCGCGCCGGCCTCGTCCTCGTCGCCCTGATGCTGATGCTGGCGTCGGGGCTCGCATGGGCCTCCCTGACGCGCGCGCCGGCGCCCGAGGGTACCCTGCGGCAGACCTGGACGATCACCATCGACGGCGCCGAGAAGATCGGCCCCTTCCTGCTCGTCGACGCGCCCGGCGTGCCGGTGGCGATCGAGTTCGAACGCGACGGCGAGACGTGGCGACTGGAGTCGACCGCCACGTTGCTTTCCGAAGCGCGGTTCGACGTCAGCGCGACGATCAGCCGGGCCGGCGAGGTCATCGCCGCGCCGCGCCTCGTGATCGGCGCGGAGGGCGGCGCGATCGGCGTCGGTGAGCGCGGGGCCGTGAACACCGACACCGGCACGCCGACGATGAACCCCGGCGTGCTCGCGGAGGTCAAGGTCGAGGCCGGCGCGGGCCGCATGGGCGACGGCTGAGATGAGCGCGACGCTGGGTGGCACGATTCATGGACACGGCGCCTTCAGGCGCCGCGTTCGTTTCAGCCGCGCGTCGCCCGCAGCGCCGCGCGCAGCAGCTTTCTTTCGATCGCTTCGCGCCAGCCTTCGCGACCGTCGAAGGCCATGCGCGTGACCGCCGTGATTTCGCGCGCGTCGGCGGCGGACTCGTCGAGCCACAGCGCGGCCCAGATCGCCCGCGCCTTCCCGCTACGCGTCGCCGTTTCGCGCTTCAACCGGCTCAGCGCGCGGACGAGGTCCTGCTCCTCGGCCGTGAAGTCGCTGCCGATCGGGTACTCGGGCAGCAGGCCTTCGCGGCGGAACGCCGACAGCGCGGCCTCGATCGCCTGCGGGGTGTTGCGCGCCCACGTCGACGCGTCCGCAGTGTCGAGCTTGCCGGCCTCGACGGCCTTCGCCGCCAGCGCCGGCATGAAGCGCGCGTCGCCGATCGCCAGCATCGCGCGGATGCAGTCGGCGTCGCCGCGATCACGTAGGTCGGCGACGCCGTACTCGCTGATCGCGATGTCGCGCAGATGGCGCGGAATCGTCGTGTGGCCGTAGTGCCACAGCAGCGAGCTCGACGCCTCGCCGCCGCCTTCGCGCACGGCGCGAAACAGCAGCAGGGAGCGCGCGTCGGGCAGCGCGTGCGCCATGGCCACGAAGTTGTACTGCCCGCCGACGCCGGACACCACGCGGCCGTCGGCCAGTGCGTCCGACACGGCGGCGCCGAGTGCGGTCTGCATCATCGTGGTGTTGATGAAGCGCGCGTGCCGGCGCTGCGCGGCGCGCAGCGGCGCGTCGTCGATGCCCAGCTGGTTGATCTCGCTGATGCGGGTCATGCGCAGGCGCAGGCCGCGTTCCCCGCTGCCGTGCTCGCGCAGCCACGCGTACAGCGCGCCGCTGCCGAGGAAGAAGCCGCCGTGCAGGACTTCGCCCTCCTTGGCGAGCAGCGTGCGGTCGGCGTCGGTCGCGGTGCCGGCATCGAGCCGCCGCTGCGCCTCGAGGTCGGGCACCACGGCGCGCTTCAGCACGCCGGCCTCGGCCAGCACGCGGAAACCGTCCATCACCATCTCGCTGCAGCCGAACAGGCCGCGCTCGAAGGGGGCGAGCCCGCCGACCTCGCGCACCAGCGGCGCCTCGGCCGCGCCAGGCCATAGCGCCGCAAGGACGCGGCGGTAGTCGCCATTGCGTGTGTGCCGCAGCACCAGCGCGTGGGTCAGCGCATCGGACAGCGCGCCGATGCCGATCTGCAGCGTGCCGCCGTCCTTCACGAGTGCACTGGCGTACAGGCCGATCGCGAACTCGGCCAGCGACACCGGCTGCCGAGGCACGGCGAACAGCGGCGGCGCGTTGGGATGCTCGAGCACGAGATCGAAGAAGTCGTTGGCGACGGTCGCGCCGCGCTCGATGAAGGGCAGATCGGGATGCACCTCGGCCACCATCAGCGGTCGCGGCAGTCCGCGCGCGGCCAGCTGGTCGATGAGGTCGGCGGTGAGGTCCGGGTTACCGGCGAGCGAGAGCCGCCCCCGCGCATCGCGGGCCACGGCCTGCACGATGGCGTTGCAGCCGCGTGCCGCGATGCCGCGCGCCGCGTGCGTGTAGTTCAGGCTGGCGTAGTGCTGCTGCGCTTGGCGTGAGCCGAGCAGGGCGCCGGATGGCAGGTAGAACTCCTGCACGGTGATGTTCGCGGGCAGCGCATCGCGCTGCTGGGCGAGGAACCAGACGGGATCCTCGACGTTCGCGCCGAAGTGTCGCTCGACGAAGGGCGCGAGGAAGCGCCGCTCCAGGCCGGCTTTCGCTTTCGGGCGGGCCAGCGACAGCGCGCTCAGGATCGTCAGCCGCATCGAAGGATCCGCCGCGACCCGCGCGTACAGCGCGTTGAGCACGCGATGCGGCTTGCCCATCCCGAGCGGTGCACCGATGACCGGATGGCCGCCGCTGTGCGCGATGATGCGGTCGATGGCGGTGTCGAGATCGCTCATGCGCGTGGGGCTACTAGGGAGGCCCAAGGGTATCCCGCACCCGCCCCGCGCGTCGCGCCGCTGCGCACGCGCCCGTCGGCGGGAAGGCAGGCGCTCAGCGCGCCAGTGCCTCGTTGAGCACCATCGCCAAGCGTGCGCCGGCTTCGCGCAGCCGGCGCTCGGACAGCGGCCGATGGCGTTCGAGGTAGCCGCGGCCCACCACACGGCGCTCCGGGTACAGCGTGTCGTCGTGGATGACCTGGCAGCTCTCCAGCGCCCACTGCATCGGCGGCGCCGGTAGCGCGCGCTGCCGATCGTCCGACAGCGCCGGCGAAGCCCGCAGCTGGCGCGCATAGTCCTCGGGCGACAGGCCGACGTGGCGAACCATCGGGCCGTCCCACAGCGAGTGCAGGTTCCAGCCCTGCCGGTCGAAGCGCAGCTGGGTGTCGTTGCCGCCGCGGTCGAAACCGAAGCCGGCGTGGAAGGGCTGGTGCACGTCGCCGACGAAGTGCACGACGAACTTGAGCGCGATGCGGCGTTCGTCGTCGGAGCGTGAGCGGTCCGCGAGAATGGCCCGTTGGGCCTCGATGGCACCGACGATGCAGTCGCCCTTCGGGCAGTCGCGCGCGGCGTCGTAGGTGCAGGGGTTCTCGCGTGGGAGGTTCACCCAATGCCAGCGCGCGGTGTGGCGCCAACGCGGCTCGTCGCGGACCTCGTCGGCCCACGCCGCGATGCCGGCCAGGGTGGGCTCGGACTCGCCGGCCAGCAGGCGCGCGACTTCGGCTCGCGCCGGCGGCGTCAGCCCGGTTTCCGCGAGAAGGCCGACGATCCGGTGCCCCTCTACCCCCCAGGCCCCGGCGGACGACGCGATCCCAAGGCCAAGCAGGGCCATGAGCAGCGCGGCGGCGCAGCGGAACGGGGAACCGGGGCGGGACGACAACGGCATGGCGGGCGGGGCAAGGCGGTTTCCGGGCGGGTAAACTACCGCGCTTTCCCGGTCCCTTCCCACCCAGGAGCGCTCCATGGCCATCAAGGTCGGCATCAACGGCTACGGCCGCATCGGTCGCAACGTCCTCCGCGCGCTGTACGAAGCGCAGCGCAACGGCGAGATCCAGATCGTCGCCATCAACGACCTCGGTGACGCCGAGACCAATGCCCACCTGACCCAGTACGACACCGCGCACGGCAAGTTCCCAGGCACGGTGGCGGTGGACGGCGGTGATCTCGTCATCAACGGCGACCGCATCAAGGTCTTCGCCGAGCGCGACCCGGCCAAGCTGCCGTGGGGTGCGAACGGCGTTGACGTGGTGCTGGAGTGCACCGGCATCTTCACTTCGAAGGCCAAGGCCGGTGCGCATATCGCCGGTGGCGCCAAGAAGGTCGTGATCTCGGCCCCGGGCGGCAGCGACGTCGACGCGACGATCGTCTACGGCGTCAACCACGGTGTACTGAAGGCCTCGGACACGGTCATCTCGAACGCCAGCTGCACGACGAACTGCCTCGCGCCGCTCGCCAAGGTGCTGCATGACAAGGTGGGCATCGTCCACGGCCTGATGACGACCATCCACGCCTACACCAATGACCAGGTGCTGACGGACGTCTACCACTCCGACCTGCGCCGCGCCCGTTCGGCCACGATGAGCCAGATCCCGACCAAGACCGGCGCCGCCGCTGCGGTCGGCCTGGTGCTGCCGGAGCTCAACGGCAAGCTCGATGGCTTCGCGATGCGCGTGCCGACGATCAATGTCTCGGTGGTCGACCTGAGCTTCGTGGCCGCCCGCGCCACGACCAAGGAAGAAATCGACGCCGCCGTGCTCGAAGCCTCGAACGGCGCGTTGAAGGGGATCCTTGGCATCAACACCAAGCCGCTGGTGTCGGTCGACTTCAACCACGACCCGCGCAGCTCGATCTACGACAGCACGCAGACCCGCGTCATGGGTGGCACGCTGGTGAAGGTGCTCTCCTGGTACGACAACGAGTGGGGCTTCAGCAACCGCATGCTCGACACCACGTTGGCGCTGATGGCGGCGAAGTAAGTCGCGTCATCGAAGGCGGGAGGCGAAGGGCCGGTCGATGACCGGCCCTTTGTCGTTTCAGGGCGCTTCGTCGCGTGGCGAAAACACCCGCGCGTGCCTTTGCATCGTCCAGTACTGCGAGGCCCAGTCCAGCAACACGACGAAGCGGTTGCGGAAGCCGATCAGGAACACGATGTGCGCGAACAGCCACAGCCACCACGCGGGCAGGCCGGCAAAGCGCATGCCGCCGATGACGCCGATGGCGCGGTGCCGGCCGATCGTCGCCATCGAACCGTAGTCGCGGTAGCGGAAGGGCTGCGTCGCACGCCCCGCGAGCCGCGCAATGATGTTCCGCGCGGCCTGCTGGCCCATCTGCTTGGCGGCCGGCGCGATGCCCGGCACCGGCTGGCCGTCGACGCTCAGTGCGGCGAGATCGCCGATCACCTGCACCGCCGCGTGGCCGGGCAGCGACAGGTCCGACGCCACCGGCACGCGCCCGGCGCGATCGGTGTCGATGCCGGCGGCTTTCGCCAGCAGTGCCCCGAGCGGCGAGGCCTTCACCCCGGCGCCCCAGACGACGTTGCGCGTGGCGAGCCGTGCGCGTTCGCCATTCGTTTCGACCTCCACGCCCTCGGCATCAATGCCGACGACCTTCGCGTTCAATCGCACCTGCACGCCCAGGCCTTCGAGCTGGCGCCGGGCGCTTTCCGACAGCGATTCCGGATACGCGGAAAGGATCCGCGCGCCGCCTTCGAGCAGCAGGATCTCCGCGCT
>JBOFQO010000161.1:0-5958 GCA_051660925.1 Silanimonas sp.
AGCTCAGCAGGCGCGGCGACGGGGGGCACTCGACGATTCATTGGTGAATGATCCCCATTCATTCGAATGATGCAAGGGCGCGCCGGACGGGAGCAGGATGGGTCGCACCCCCGCCGTCAAGGAGTCACGCCATGGGCAAGTCCCTTCACCTGGTGCTGGGCGACGGCGTCGTCGGCCGCGCCGTTGCCGACGAGCTTGCGCGCCTCGGCCTGCCGAACACGCTGGCCAGTCGAACACCGCCGTCGTCGGCAACCGGGCACGCGGCCTCCGCGCATCGCTGCGTCGATGCCCTGGATGCCGCAGCGCTGCGCGCCGCCACCGCGGAAGCGAGCCACGTCTATGTGACGCTCGGACTCGCGTACGACAGCGCTGTGTGGGAGCGCGACTGGCCGCGCGTGGTCGAGAATCTGCTGGCCGCGGCGCGTGAGCATCGCTTCGCACTGGTGTTCTTCGACAACGTCTATCCGTACGGACCCGCGCCGCTGCGCGTTCCGATGCGCGAGGACCATCCGCAGGACCCACCGTCGCGCAAAGGCCGCGTGCGCAAGGCCATCGACGACCGGCTGATGGCCGCAGCGCGCGACGAAGGCTTGCGTGTGTTGCTGGCGCGCTCGGCGGACTTCTATGGCCCGGAGGTCCGCAATTCGGTGCTGTTCCATTCCGCCATCGAGCGCCAGCTTCGCGGCAAGCCGGCGCAGTGGCTGGGCGACCCCGACCGACTGCACAGCTTCACGTACACGCCGGATGCCGCCCGCGGCATGGTGCGGCTGGCGCTGGACGATGGCGCGTACGGGCAGGCGTGGCACTTGCCCACCGCCTCGCCAGCACCGACGCCGCGGCAGTTGCTTGAGGCGTCCGCGCAGCTCCTGGGTGCGCCCATGGGCGTGCGGCCGATGCCTGCCCTGCTCCTGGCCGTGCTGCGGCGACTGGTACCGATCCTTCGCGAGGTCGCCGACGTCGGCTACCAGAATGCATCGGACTACGTGTTTTCCAGCGCGAAGTTCATGGAACGCTATCCCGACTTCGTGGTGACACCGTATGCCGTCGGAATCCGGGCAATGGTGGACTCGTTGCGGGCGGCATCGCCGCGCAATCACCACTGATCGGCGACAATCCGTGGATGACCACCATCCGCGCCATCAGCCTCGATCTCGACGACACCTTATGGCCGATCTGGCCGGTGATCGAGCGCGCCGAAGCCGCCCTGCACGCCTACCTCGACGCGCACTGCCCGCGCACCGCCGCAGCCTACCCCGTGCCGCGCATGCGGGCGCTGCGGGAGGAGGTGGCGCACGCGCATCCGCACCTTGCGCACGACTTCACCGCGCAGCGGCTGATCTGCCTCGAGCGCGCGCTGCGCGACAGCGGCGAGGACGCGTCGCACGCCCACCCCGCGTTCGAAGCGCTGTACCTCGAGCGCAACAACGTCACGTTCTACGACGACGCCCTGCCAGCGCTCGACGCCCTCGGCGCGCGCTTCCCGCTGGCCGCACTGACCAACGGTAATGCCGACCTGCAACGCATCGGCATCGCCGCGCGCTTCGCGGTGCGCGTGGCCGCGCGCGACCTTGGCGTCGCGAAGCCCGAGCGCGCGATCTTCGAACACACGGCCCGCGCGCTGGGTGTCGCCCTGGCCGAGATGCTGCATGTCGGCGACGACCCCTGGCTCGACGTCGACGGCGCCGCGCGCGCCGGCATGCGCACCTGTTGGGTGAACCGAGACGGGGCAGCGTGGCCGGCGGAGCTGCCGCCGCCGGACATCGAGGTTGCGTCGCTGCAGACGCTCGTCGCTGCGCTCGAACCTGCAGGCGACTTTGCCGCGCCGCGACAAGCCCCTCGCAGCGAACCCGTTAAGCTTGGCTGATCGTCGGCGCGCGCCGGCTTCCGCACCGAGTCCGGCTTCGCCATGTCGCTCCCCGCCTGCTTCGTTCCGGCCGATGCGCCGGCCCTGCCGCTCCATCTCGTCGACGCCGCACGCTTCCCGGCGTGGAAGGACGCGCAGTCTGCGCCAGTACGTGCCTGGGTCGACGCGCACGGCTTCAAGGGCGATGCGCTGACCCAGCTGGTGATCCCTGGCGCCGACGGCGCACCCGCCGCGGCCGTGGCCGGCATCGCCGACCCGCAGGACCCGGCCAGCCTCGGCCACCTGCCGCTGCTGCTGCCGCCGGTCGCGTTCCGCCTCGCCGCCGACAGCCCAGTGGCGATGCCGGCTGATCGCGCGCTGCTGGGCTGGGGCCTGGGCGCGTACAAGTTCGCGCGCTACTTGAAGTCGGTGAAGCCGACCGCGCGGCTCGCCGTCGATGCGCCGTCGCAGGCCGACGCGCTGGCGCTGCTGGCGGCCTCCTGCCAAGCGCGCGACCTGATCAACACGCCCACCGAGCACATGGGCCCCGACGAGCTCGAGGCCAGCGTGCAGGCGCTGGCCACCGCGCACGGCGCGGGCTTCCGCTGCGTGCGTGGGGCCGAGCTGCTGGCGCAGAATTTCCCGGCCATCCACGCCGTGGGTCGCGCTTCGCACCGCGCGCCGCGGCTGATCGAACTCACGCACGGCGACGCCGCCCACCCGCATCTCGTCATCGTCGGCAAGGGCGTGTGCTTCGACACCGGCGGCCTCGACGTCAAGCCGGCCGATGGCATGCGCAACATGAAGAAGGACATGGGCGGCGCGGCGCACGCGATCGCACTGGCGCGCCTCGTGCTCGAACGCGCGCTGCCGGTGCGGCTGACCCTGCTCGTGCCCGCTGTCGAGAACGCGCTGGGCCCCGACGCCTACCGCCCCGGCGAAGTGATCGCCACGCGCGCGGGCCTGAGCGTCGAGATCGACAACACCGACGCCGAGGGCCGCGTGATCCTCGGCGACGCGCTCACCTACGCCGCCGAGCAGGCGCCGGCGCTGATCATGGATTTCGCCACGCTCACCGGCGCGGCGCGCATCGCGCTGGGGCCGGACCTGCCGGCGCTGTTCACCAATCGCGACGAGCTCGCCGCCGCCTACCTCGACGCCGGCGCCGCGGAGCGCGATCCGCTGTGGCGGATGCCGCTGTGGCGCCCCTACCTGAGCTACCTGAAATCCGGCATCGCCGACCTCGCCAATGCCGGCGCCTCGCGGATGGCCGGATGTGTGACGGCGGCCCTCTACCTTGAGCGCTTCATTCCCGAAGCTCAGGCGTGGTCGCACGTCGACGTGTACTCGTGGAACGACACCGATCGCCCGGGCAAGCCGGCCGGCGGCGAGGCCCAGGGCCTGCGCGCAGCGTGGACCTTCCTGAAGCGGCGTTTCACGGCCTGAGCGGCACGCTCAGCCCGAGGCGCGCAGCTCCTCGGGCAGTCCGGCCGCGCCGAAGCGGCGGCGCATCACTGGGATGGTCAGCATCGTGCTGGCCACCGCCATCAGCAGCAGCGCGGTGAAGGCGTCGGCCGAGATCACGCCCTTGTCCAGCAGGATCGTCGCGAAGACGATCTCGATCAGGCCCTTGGTCTGCAGCAGCCAGCCGATGACGAAGGCGTCGCCGGGCTTCCAGCCGAGCAGGCGCCCCGCGATGGCGACGCCGAGACGCTTGCCGAACACCGACGCAATGAGGATCACCGCGGCGGCGATGAAGACCGTGGCGCCACCCGCATCCCATTCGGTACGCAGGCCGGTGCTGAGGAAGAACACCGGCATCATGAAGATCAGCACGGTGTTGCGGACCAGGTCGAAGCGCTCCTCGTTGAACCACTGGCGATCGATGATGACACCGGCAAGGAAGGCGCCGACCATAAAGTGCAGGCCGGAGGCGTCGGACGCGAGGGCGCAGGCCAGCAGCCACATCAGGCCCAGCGCCCAGCGGTCGAACTCGCCCACCGCACGCAGCCCGCGCCGCACGAAGGGCGCCAGCACCGCATAGGCAGCGAGGAATGCCGCCTGGTGCAGCAGGCGATCACCGTCGACGAGAATCAACGCAAGGACGATCCAGATGGCGATGTCGTCGAGGCTCGCGTAGCGCAGCACGCGCTGGCCGAGCGGCGCGCGCAGGATGCCCATCTTCTCCATCAGCAGCATCAGGATCGGCAGCGCGGTGACTGCGGCGCCCATGCCGAGCGCGGCGACGAACTGCAGCTCGCTGGCCTTCGGGCCAATCAAGCCCGGCATCGACTGCAGCAGCGCCCAGGCCGCGGCGGCGCCGACCAGCAGCGGCGTGGCCAGCGCAAAGCCGGCCGTCACCAGCGTCTCGCGACGGCCTTCCCACGCTGGCTTCAGGTCAAGCTCGATGCCGGCGAGCCACAAGAAGATGATCACCGCCCACCACGCGAGGCCGTTGAGGTTGCCGACCACGGCCGGCTGGAACAGCTGCTGGTGCAGCTCCGGCAGCAGCGCGCCAGCGATGCCCGGCCCGAGCAGGATGCCGGCGACGATCTGCACCACCACCAGCGGCGCGATGTCCTCGGTGCGCGCCAGCCGCCACACCAGCCAGGGCAGCGCGAAGATGCCGAGCATCACGATCAGGAAGGCGGTCTTGGGATGGATCAGCTCGGTCATGCGGGTGGTTTGGATCAGGGTGGATTGGGTGGCGAGCGTCCGAGGCTGACGCGCTCGCGGTCTTCGAGATCGCGAGCGGTCTGCACGGCATCGAAGCCCACGGCGCGCAGCAGGGTACGCACCGCCTCGCCCTGCCGCCAGCCGTGTTCGAGCAGCAGCCAGCCGCCGGGGGCGAGGTGCGCCGGCGCCGCCGATGCGATCGCGCGCAGGTCGTCGAGGCCGTCGGCGCCCGAGGCCAGCGCGCTGCGCGGCTCGAAGCGCAGATCGCCCGCCGCGAGGTGTGGATCGTTATCTTCGATGTAGGGCGGGTTGCTCGCGATCAGGTCGAAGCGCTCGCCCGCGACCGGCGCGAACCACGCGCCGTCGCGAACATCGACGCGCGCGGCGAGGCCCACAGTCGACGCGTTGCGGCGCGCCACCGCGGCGGCGGCGGCGCTACGCTCGACCGCCACCACCGTCGCGCGCGGACGCTCCGCGGCCAGGGCCAGTGCAATCGCGCCGGTGCCGGTGCCGAGGTCGAGCAGTCGCAGCGGTCGGTCGGTCGCTAGCCGCTCGAGGGCGAGTTCGACGAGGCGTTCGGTTTCGGGGCGCGGGATCAGCGTCGCCGGGCTCACCTCAAGGTCGAAGCGCCAGAAACCGCGCCGACCGATCAGGTGGGCCACCGGCGTGCCGGCGGCGCGCGCCACCACCAACGCGTCGAAGCGCGCCGCCGCTTCGGCGGGCAGGGCGTCGTCGGCGTGCGCGAACAGCCAGCTGCGGCCGACGCCAAGCGCGTAAGCGAGCAGGGTTTCCGCTTCGGCGCGCGCCTCGCCGGCATCGATGCCGGCGAAAGGCGGCAGGCGCGAGGCGGCCGCGCGCAGCGCCGCGGCGATCGTCAGGACCATCCGGCCAGCACGCGCACCAGCTGCAGGCCGCAGGCGCCGATGAAGCCGCACAGGAAGCTCAGATAGGCACCGCGCAGGTAGCGGTACTTGTAGTGCGAGAGGTACCAGCCGAGCGAGTAAACGTCCTTCGCCATCGTCGCGTAGACGCTACCGTCCGGCCTCAGCGAGCGCTCGATCTCGTCGAGGAAGCGCTCGCGCGTCAGCTCGGCGTAGTGGCCGAAGAACAACAGGTTGAATTGCGGCGGCAGCGGCGCGTCCGGGTTGGGCAGGCGCAGCGGGCGGTACTTCGGCAGCACGGCCAGCACCGCAAGGAATAGCGCCAGCAGGGTAAACACGGCCAACACCATCATCGCGTGGCGCAGGTCGGGGTCGTTGAAACGCGCCAGGCTCAGCGTCAGCACCACCGAGGACACCGTGATCACGATGTTGGCCTTGGTGTCGGCCATCGCCGACAGATGCACGTGGTGCTGCTGCGTGGTGCGCAGCAGGTTGTCGCTGGTGTTGCGTTCCGGAATGCCCCTGAAGCGGCCGGCACCGCCATCGGTCGGATCCATC
>JBOFQO010000162.1:0-13172 GCA_051660925.1 Silanimonas sp.
GAGGTAACCCATGCCCATCCACCTCTTCCGCAGCACCGATCCCGGCGCGCCCGCCCTCAACGGCAACCCCGGCACGCTGATCGCGGTGCTCGACGCCTGCCTGCTCAGCGGCTACAACGCGAAGACGGTGACGATCACGCGCAGCGGCAGCACGGCGACGGCGACGGCGACGGCGCACGGCTTCGTTCTCGACCAGCAGATCCGCATCGTTGGCGCGGCGCAGGCGGAGTACAACGGCACCTTCCGCATCACCAACATCACCGCGAACACGTTCGACTTCACGGTGACGGGCACGCCGGTGACGCCGGCCACGGGCGCGATCACGGCGGACGTCGCCCCGCTCGGCTGGACCAAGCCCTTCAGTGGCACGAACATCGCCGCCTATCGCGGCCCGGTCGGATCCGCCCGCCACTTCCTCCGCGTCGACGACACCAATGGCCAGTTCGCGGCCGTGCGCGGCTTCGAGGCGATGACCGACATCAACACCGGCACGGGCCAGTTCCCGACGACGGTGCAGGCTGCTGGTGGCCTGTTCTGGAACAAATCGAGCGCCGCCGGCACGGCAGTGCGCCGATGGACGCTCGTCAGCGATGGCCGGACGATCTACCTCCTGATCTACCAAACGGCCGATGACCCCACGTCGACCAACATCAGCAACCACATCTTCGGCGACATCCGCAGCTACCGCCCCGGCGACGTGTTCAATACGCTCCTGACGGGCAGCGGAAACAGCACCACGTCTTCGACCATCACTGCGAGTAGCGGCTTCCCCGGCAACTGCTTCTCCGACTCGCCGTACAACATCTCGACGACGATGCGCTACGGCCGATTCATGCCGCGCGATCATTTCCAAGAGGGCTCGGCGATCCAGCCGGTCTTCATCGCCCCGCCCGGTCATGCTGTCACCACCAGCACCAATAACTCGAACACGTTCGGGAATGGCTTGGTTCCGTTTCCGAACCCGGCGAACGGCGCGCTCTTTGCATCCCGCATCCTGCTGTCGACCCCGTCGGTTGTTCGCGGCGAGCTGCCCGGAGTTTTTGCTCCGTTCCACACGCGCCCCTACGACGACGCCTTCGCCTTCGATGGGACGGGAGACTTCGCCGGCCTTCGCCTGTACCACCAGTTCCTGAACTCGGGCAGTACGTTCGGCTGCCTGCTCTTCAACCTGACCGACAACTGGTACGCCTGACATGCCGGCGCGTCGCTACTGGCGCATTCGGCCGACGACGCTGATCACGTCGTGGACGCTTTCCGAGATCGAGTTCTTCGACACCTACACGGGCGTCGACAGGGCGACGGGCGGAACTCCGATTGGCACGCTCGCCACGCCGGCCAACGCCTTCGACGACAACGTCGGCACAAGCCCGACCGCCAGCTCGGTCTTGGGGACGTGGCTTGGCTACGACTTCGGGACTGCGGTCGACATCCTGCGCTTCTCGATCCGAACCTCTTCTACTGGCTCTGGTATTGGCCCGTTCGTGCTCGAGCACTCGCCGGACAACTCGGTGTGGACGGTTGCCGGCGTCTACGGAATCGTCTGGGTCTCCTCCACCCTCTACACCTTCGAGGTCAACCAGAGCGCCGCCTCTGGCGTGCGCTACGTGCATCGAGTGAGCGCCGGCACGCCATTCCCGCTCAACTCCGGCTGGTCGTTGCGGGGCGCCGAGCGATTCGGCCGATTCGCTCCGCAGGACATGGTCTCGACCGACGGCGGCCTTCGCCAGCGCAGCACCGGCACCATCGGCGCCTTCGTTCGAGATGCAGGGCAGCCAGTGCCCGGCGCATACGTCCGCCTGCACTCGCGCATCAGCGGCATCGTGGTGGGAGGTGGCCTCACCAACGGCAGTGGCTTCGTCAGCTTCAATGGCCTCAACCCGGACATCAACGACTACTACGCGGTGGCGTTCGATCCCGATGGCGGTGAGGTCTACAACGCGCTGATCTTCGACCGCATCCAGCCGTCGTAAGGGGGCCGCAGTGCCCACCTACAACAGCCCGGTCAACTTCAACTTCACGGCGGGCGGCTACAGCGCAACGCTGCCGCTCGAGTTCGTCTTCAGCGCATTCGGCGAGGCGAAGACGCGCGCCGTCGAGGGCTTCGAGCCGCTGGAGTTCGGCCTCGGGCTGATCCGCAACAACGCCGAGGCCTACCAGCTCGAAGGCTTCGATGCGCTCGAGTTCGGCCTGCAGGCCATCGCGATCCGCGAGCCCGACATCTTCGGCATCGGCATCGGGCCGTCGCAGTGGGGCTTCGCCAGCGTCTCCGAGGTGGTCGATGTCGAGCTGCCCGTGCCGGGCATTGCCGGCGCGCTCGGCGAGCCGATCATCACCCGCACGGTCGTCTTCACCTTCGGCCGCACGGGCTACGCGCCGACATACCCGCTGTCGTTCGACTTCAGCGTCAGCGAGACGCTGCAGGCGGCCTACACGCTTGGCATCGACTTCGCCAGCTTCGGCGATCATTCGATCGCCCTGTCCTCGCTGCAGGTCATCGCCGATGGATTCGATGACCTGCTCGTCCCAGAGCCGTCGGTCGCTGGTTCGTTCCAGCAAGTCGACAACATCGGCATTGCCGAGCTCATGTTCGGCGCTGCCGTCGTTCGATCCGGCCAGCTTTTCGTAGAGCCTGTCGGGATCAATGCGGCAACCTACGGCACGGCGATAGTCAGCAACTCCGTGCCTCAGGTCTTCCCCGTTGGATTCGACGCCTCAGCCTTCGGCGCTCACAGTATCGCCAACTTCCAGAGCCGGATCTTCCCGCTGTGGACGATGGATGACCTGTACGGGTTGGCGCTTGTCGCTTTCGAGATTCGCTCGGTATCACCTGTCGGCTTTGACGATGGCGGCTACGGATCTGCCGAGGTCACCAACTACATCCAGAACGTCGATGTGCCCGGTCTGCCGTCGATGGAGATTGGCGGTCATGCGGTCAGCTTCGAGATCGAGATCGCCGCATTTGGATTCGATGCGCTGTCGTTCGGACTTGCGGCCGTGGTCGACAACACGATCTACGTGTCGCCGCCCGGAATCTCTGGCGCCTCCGGCCTTGGTGAGGTGTTCAGGGCGCAGGAGATCGTCTTCGTCGACGGCATCAGCCCTGCCGATGACTTTGGCGACACCGCCGCGTTCAACCTCGTCCAAGAGATCGAGGTCACTTGGGATCCAGAGTTCGTCGCCGGCCCCGTGTCCTCCCCGGCGGTGTCGAACTACACCATCGACATCTTCCCGCTCGGGTTCGATGCGCTTCGCGTGCCAGACTTCAGCGACGTCATCAACGGCCGGCCCCCACTGGAAGTCACGCTCGGCGTACAGACGGAGTTCGGCTTCTTGTTCGTTGCGCAGTCGACCAGAGACGTCGCAGCAGAGGGCCTCGACGCCTACAAGACTGGCGAAGCGTTCGTGCTCAATGCCGCGCAGAGCTTCACGCCTGAGGGCTTCGAGTCCGGGCAGTTTGGTGAGCCGGACTCCGTGTTCAATGGGCTGCAGTTTAGCGCCGAGATCACCGCCGGGCTGACGCAGGAGTTCGGCATGGCGTTTGTCGCGCCGCGAATCCGTCAGGTCTTTCCGGGCGGGATCTTCAACCCCGGCGCTGGCGACACCTACGTCGGAAACTACACGCAGTACTTCGCGCCGCCGGGCATCCCGTCGTTTGCGGACGGCTTGGCCTTTGTCGAGACGCGCCTGCTGCGGATCGAGCAGACCAATCAGGAGGACTACCTCGCTGTCGGCCTGCCGCGGGTGGAGAATCGGAACGTCGCAACCCGCCCACTCCCGTGGGACGATGCCACGATCGGCGTGCCGGACATCCAGCTCCGCACGCGAATCCTGCAGCCGGCCGGCTTCTTCGACGAGATCTCCGGCGTGCACATCGTCGGCGACCGCGAGATCTTCATCCGGCCGATCGCGATCAGCGGCGCGGTCGGCTCCCACTGGGTTCGCCCGTTTCCGATCCCGCCTGATCGAATCGACGTCAGCGTCGGCGGCTTCGAGGCAAGCGATTTCGGCCTTGCGCTCGTCGTCGCGAACAGCCTGTTCCCCGATGGTTGGGACAGCCTGCAGATGGGCACTGCCCGCGCCGCTGGCAGCGGCATCTTTCCCGTCGGCATCTTCGAGGACTTCACCGCCGACACCCGCCCGTCCGTCGACGCCACGCTGTACATCTTCCTTGGCCCGACGGAAGAGAGGGAGTGGCCAAGCAACGGCATCGCCCCGCCGCTGTGGGAGACCCCCAACGTGCCGCGCGTTTCGCCGCACACCATTTGGGCGCCCACCGGCGCGCCGGCGCAGGCGAAGGACAACCACCCGCCGGGCGACGAAGAGCCGATCCACATCCTCGGCGACCAGCAGAAGCGCAACACGCTGTACGGCACGCCCTTCATCTCCCACCTTGTCCGCTTTGTTGCGCCGAGCTGGAACTGGCCGCCGTTCGCCAGCGGACCAAGCGACGACGCGGCCACGAGGTGGGGCGATCACTTCGTCGGCCAGTCGTTCACCCAGTACATCGAGCCGCGGTGGCGCGTTGGTCGCATCGGCATCCACGAGGTTTTTGGCGGAGATCGGACGATCGTTCTTCAGGGCTTCGATGACCTGCTGACCGGCGACCACTTCATCGACATCCTGCCGGAGCCGGCCAGCACGAAGACCGTGGCGCCCGCCGGCATCGCCTCCTCTTTCGGCGAGGCGTGGGTCTCGAACTACGTGCGAGAGATCACTGTCGGCAACATCGACGTGCTCACCTTCGGCATGCAGTGGGTCAACCGGCCGTACCCGCCGTTCGAGATGATCGGCATCTTCGATGGCGATGTCGGTGCGCCTTGGGTCAGCAACTACCGGCGCGAAATCTTCATGCTTGGCTCCGATCTCGTCCTCATGCAGGAGGAGATCCCGTTCGATCGCATGCGCGTTTCCGGCAGGACGATCCCGATGCCACTCGGATTCGTTGCGACTGAGTTCGGATCGCCGCTGATCGACCAGTCCTCGCGGAGCATTCAAGCGTTCTCGCTCTTCAGGCTGCCGTTCCCCGTGCCGGCGGTCTCAAGCCAGACCGCGGCGCTTGTCGACGGCTTCGATGCGCTTACGCTGGGCCTGTCGGTGGTTGACCAGACCGAGCTCAACAGCCTCAAGGCCAAGGGCGAGGACTCGGCAGTCATCGGAAGCGCGATCCTTCGCGCCGCCATTGCCGCTGCGCCGCTGGCCGGCGAGATGGGTGAGCCACGCATCGGCTCGCCCATCTACGTCAGCTCGATGGCTGGCGTCGTCGAGCGCCCGGTGATCACGGGCGACGACGAGCACACCTGCGGCATGGCAGCGCGCGCGATTGCTGGTGCTGGGCTCGACATGGGCGAATTCGGAGTGGCGACGATTGGCTGAGAAGGTGATGGGTCCATGGCCTCTGGGCATGGACATGCTCTCGCCCGATGACCGACTGCCCAGAGACGAATCGGGCAAGAACGTCATCGCCGTGCGGGACGCGCTGAACATCAACGTGACGCGCGAGGGCCAGCTCGCGCGGCGGCCCGGCGCGCGCCGGATCGGCACTCAGCGGATCGATCGCCTGAGCGACCTCGGGTTCGCCGTGGCCAACGGCCAGATCTGCCGTGTCGACGGCGATTCGCTGGTCCCGATCGCCTCCCTAGCGAGCGGCGGCGCCGTGGATTTCTGCGAGCTCAACGGCGACGTCATCATCAGCACGTCGTCCGCCCTCTCCCTCCTCCGCAATGGCGCCCTGTCGCCGCTGGCCGCCGCAACGCCAGCAGAGCCGCAGCTCACTGCTGTCGCGACCGGAGGGCTGACGAGGGGCAGGTATGCGGTGGCCGTGTCGACTTCATTCGGGGGAGTGGAGTCCGGGCTGTCGCATGCGTCCTTCGTCGACGTGCCGGAGGGTGGCGGCATCCAGATCGGCAACCTGCCGGCGGGCGCACTGGTGTATCGCACGCAGCCGAATGGCGACGTGCTGTACCGCGCCGGCACGTCTTCTCTGCTCTCGGCCGGAGATCTTGGCCGGATTGCGGAGACCCGATTCATGGAGCCGCTGCCCTCCGGCGAGTGGGTGCGACGTTGGCGCGGCCGCCTTGTCACTGCGCGCGGCCGCTTCCTCCGATTCAGCGAGCCCATGCGATTCGGTCTGTGGACGCCGACCGACGGATTCGTCCAGCTTCCCGATCCGATCCAGTTCTTCGAGCCCGTCGAGGGCGGCATCTACGTCGGCCAGCGCAAGACCGTGATCTTCCTTCGTGGGCAGAGCTTCGACGAGCTCGTTCTCGACACGACTGGCGCCGCCGCGCCAGTCCGTGGCAGCTCGACCCTCATCAAGCCCGGCGTGCTCGGGATGGATCAGGCGCCAACGTCCGACTGCGCCCTGTGGCTGGCGGAGAATGGCTTCGTCATCGGCATGCCCAGCGGGCAGATCGCCGAGATGCAGGCTTCAAGGATTCGCCTCTCGGCGTCGAGCGGTGAAATTGCGGTCCACGACCGCAGAGTGATTGCAACCATCAACTAGGAGAGGACCATGTCCACCAAGCTCTCGGCGCTCAGCCGCAGCTTCATCAAGGCCCTGAAGGGCGACAAGTACGAGAAGGCCGACGGCGGCGTCCTCGTTCCGAGCCTGAAGATCAAGGCTGTCGGCGAGTACGTCGAGCTGGTGAATGGCGTCGAGGTTGGCGTCCACCGCAACACCGTCGTCGATCAGGGCTTCGTCGACATCCTGAACACCTACTTCGGCCCGACGGCCAAGAAGTCCGGCTTCTTCGTGGCCCTGTTCTCCGGCGCCGTGACGCCGGCCGCCAACTGGACCGCGGCCAACTTCTCGTCGACGGCAAGCGAGATCACCTCGGGCACCGAGGGCTACTCGGAAGCGACCCGTCGCCCGTGGTCGCCCGCAACGGCGACGACGCCGGTGATGGACAACTACCTCGCGAAGTCGACCTTCAGCATCGTCACCGCGGCCACGCTCAACGTGAACGGCGCGGCTCTGCTGACGGACTCGGCCAAGGGCTCGACGGCTGGCGTTCTGGTTTCCGCGGCGCGCTACCCGAACGTGCGTCAGCTCCAGAACGGCGACACCTACGAGGTCGGCTACCGCATCGTGTTCAGCGCAGGCTGATGGCTGGTGCAGAACGCCGGCATTTCGAACGTCAGGATCGAGGGCGATCAGGAGCGCGGCCGCCTCTTCGTTCGTGACGCGGAGCGGACCCTGCTTGCACTGCAGGAGATGCTCCGTGCCGGCGGCATCACGACGGGCGGCCTCGGCCGCCAGCTCGCTCCCGATGTCCAGTGCTACGTTCGCGTGGCCGACGGCATCAACGTCATCCAGATCATTGCCGACGAGCGCGACGATCGACCGCCGTCGCTGATCGAGCTGGCGTCCGAGTTTCCTGACTTCTACTCGGGCTGGGGTTACGGCGGCTTCATCGAGGAGCGCCGACGACCTGACGGCGAGACGTACCGGACGATGGTCAACTTCCGTCCGTCGGCCGACACGATTCGGAAGTTCGAGCTGGCCGATGGCCGGCAGGAGAGCGCTAGGCTTGCGGTCAACCTGTGGCCCGGCCTCGATGGCGCGTTCGGCCCGGCCAGCAAGATCAAGCAGGACAGCCAGTACACGCGCGTCAAGGCCACCGCCTTCAGCGGCACGATGGTCAAGCTTGTGCAGTTCGTCCTCGGCTACGGCCGCATCCCCGAGGAGAGCTGGTACGACACGCGCCGGCGCGCCTTCCCAGAGGGCAAGGTGCCGCCTCAGGAGCTGCCGCCGCCGCAGACCGCCTACGATCGCGACATCAGCCGGAACGGCGTTCGGATGCGGTACGACTTCCGGTTCTTCCGAACGCACGGGTTGACGCGCGCTGCAGACGGCAAGTGGTGGTTGGTCGAGATCTCGTCGAAAGGCATCCTCGCCAAGCCGCTGCCGCTGTTCCAGAAGACCACGACGGAGGAATTCCGCCGCGTTCTCATGAGCAGCAACGACGAGCAGGGGCTCGAGGTGCTCGACCTGTTCGGTGGATTCCCGACCGGAGAGGCGTTTCCGACGAACGAGTCGGAGCTTGACGCCATGATCCGCGCAGGCGTCATCGTCAGGGAGAGGCCCGAGGCTCTGAGCGAATTCCTTCGGATGCTGATGTACTCGAGCATGATGGGGTTCGCCTTCAACGAGTCAGGCTCTCGCGCGGACAACACCGCCTACTACTACGGCGAGGATGACCGCGCCGTGGCCGTGCACTACTCGTGCTCGATGAAGATCGAGGCGTCGGAAGAGTTCTCGCCGTCGAGCAGCGCGCGCACGCTGAAGATCAAGATGCTTGGCCAGAGCGATCGATCCGACTTCAAGGACAAGATCGGCGCGATTCTCGTCAAGATCGATCGGCTGTCGAACGATGAAGTCGGCGACTTCTTGTCCATGGAGGCTGCGGCAGCCTTTTCGGAGCTGGACTCTCTGGTCCTTGATCCGATCGCCGCGTTCGAATTCGACTGCCGAAAGGTCGTCGAGCAGCGTGTTCACGGCAGGCTTGGGCCGATGAAGTTCTGGGAGCCGCTGCTTGGCGGCCTAGTCTCCGTCGACTGGCGCCCGATCCGCGGCGCAACCGGCTCGCAGGCGGAGCGCTGGGATGTTCCGGTGCACGTTTTCTACGTCGGGGACACGCTCAACTGGGTCAAGGCTTTCAGGGTGCCGAGCGACCCGGAGACCAAGAGCGATGCCGAGGTCAAGCAGTGCTCCTTGCCGGGCAACAGCTTCGTGGATCTCGAGGGTGACACCACCATCACCGAGGTGAGTGAAGGCGGAAACTACGCCGGCCCGCTCTACACGAACGACTTCGATGATCGCGAGCTCGTCTACACCTCGACGAAGGTTTCGAAGTGGAAGAGTCGCCGCACTGGCGAGCACCGGTATCGACTTGGCGACGACCTGTCGTTTCCTCCGCGCGGCTTCCTTTCGCGCGACTGGGTCTTTCGCGTCGAGGAGTCGGTGGATTACACCAGCGGCCGCACCAAGCAGACCGCCGTCTCTGTGCCCGCCATGATGCGCGAGGCCTACTACTACGCCGTGCTTGATGCTCGCGGCGGCGGATTCACCAGCACGCAGACGTTCCACGTTTTCGTGCAAGACCCATACAGCTACGAGACGTGGCGAAACTTCCCCGGCTGGACTGGATTCTTGCCCATGGGTTGCGCTGGCAGTCCAAGGTTTCCGTCGTGCTGGACGCTGCAGGAGCACCCGGAGGGCTGCGGCAAGGTTCGCGCCAGAACGGTGAGGGAGGAGTTCTACAATCCGAACGACTGCAGCAGCCTCGTCGACAACGGGCCATGGTCTCAGGTCTGCCAGAATGCGGATTCCGCCTTCGGCGAAAGGCCGCCGCCCAACGCAACAAACATCGACCCGGTTGCCGTTCAAAAGCAGAGGGAGTCCCGCCTCGTCGTCAAGTTCATCTACGGCGGCGACTACTCTTCCCGCGTCACCTACGTCAGGACGGTGACTGGCGAGGGTTCCGAGTTCAACGGATTCCGGTGGTTCGACTTCTCGCCAACTGACACGGGCTTCTACGACTGGATCTACGCCAAGACCAACCGCCTCGGAACGAGCGACACGCTGATCTATTCTCCGACCATCAACACCGGGTTCGAGGAGAAAGACGGATTCACTTGGCATGTTGGCCAGCCGTTCTTCAACGACATGGGCGATGTCACTAGCTTCATCGGAGTGATCAATGAGTAACCCCTGCGACGATCTCAGCATCGGCATCAACGTAGTCACCGCTCAGCGTGATGTCGTTGGCGCCATGAGCCTGTCTTCGATCTCCGCATCCGATGCGTCCGAGGTGGGCGTTTCGCATTCCGTCGCGTCGGAGATCTCGGCGGGAATCGCCACCGTGCAGTCGTTCGGCATCCTTGTCAGCGAGGCGATCACCGCCTCCGTTGCAACGGTCAATCCGCTGCTCGCGGCCAGCCTCGCGGTTTCGAGGTCGAGGGCGTCCGGCGTGCTTTCTGCCGTCTTCTTCAACAACGTCTCCTCGGCGCTTTCCGCCGCTGACTCGACGCAGCACGCGGTTGGGAACTTGGTGCTCTCGGCCATGCGCGCGGCCGATGCCGCGCTTCAGTCCGCCACTCTCTCGAGTGCAATCTCTTCTGCGGCGGTTGCCAGCGCCATTGCTCGTCAGGTGCTGTCCCAGACCGCTGCCAGCTCGGCGCTCGCATCGTCGGCCGTTGCCGGCACTTCGCTGGCATCTTCCGTCGTCACCTCTGCTGCCCGCCTGTCGGATCAGGTTCGCCACCTTGCGCCCACTGCGGATGTCATCGTGTCCGCGATCCGCGCCGCGGTGTCGCGCACTGACGCCCTCGACGCAGCACAGGTCGCCGTCAGTGAGGCTTTCGCCCTCGACTCCCTGTTCTCGCCGACTGGCGCCGGCTGGTCTGCGCCGTCGGAAACGTGGGCCATGTCTCGCTACGCTGGGATTCCGGGTCACCGGATCGCCGTGATCGGCGGCCGGGCCTACATCGGCGGCGAGGACGGCCTGTTCGTTCTCGACGGCCAGTCGGACGACGGAGTTGCCATCGCTGCGTCGGCTGATCTTGGCGTCACGGACATGGGGTCGCCGCAGCGCAAGCACCTCTCGTTCGCCTATGCCGCAGGCAAGATCGTCGGCGCCCTGCGCGCTGGCGTCGGCGACCGGGAGCTTGGCATCGAGCAGGTGTGGCAGTACCCATTCGACAGCGTGAGCGCGCCGGACGGCATCACCACGCGCGCGAAGCTTGGGCGAGGCCACAGCGCCTACGAGTACCGCTTCACGCTTTCCAATCAGTCGGGCGCGTCCTTCGTTGTTGACGACCTCCGTATCCTGTTCGAGAAAATGTCGAAGAAGGTGTGACCATGTCGACCGGCGACCAGACCTACTGGGAACGCGCCAACGAGCTCGTCAGGGAGAACCTCGACGAGATGAACAATCGCGCCGACCAGTCGCTCGGTACGGCGAACGCCATCATCAACCAGCTCGGTCGACTCGGTAACTTCCAGCCCATCGGCGAGGCGCCGCGATTCAGCCAGACCGAGCCGCAGGAGCCGAGTGCGCGCGAGCCGGCGCTGCCCACCAATCCGACGTTCTCGTCGATCGAATTCCAGCTCCCGGCCTTCGAGCTGATCGACTTCAATGTCGACGACCTGCTGAACACCGACAACCTCGGGAACATCGGCGGCAACTTCAACCTGCAGCTTCCGTTCCAGATCACGCCGCCGGACGAGCCGGTCATCGTCGACGCTGGCGCCGCTCCGTCCTCGCCGACCAACCTTCCCGAGGTGATGACGCCGAGCTTCGACCCGGAGGCCTACGAGTTCCCCGCGCCGCCGGCGTACCTCTCCATCTCGGTGCCGGAGTTCGTCGACACGGAGGTCGAGGACTTCACCGATGCCGCGCCCGACTTCACCGACACGCCGCCAGACGCCCGCCTCAACTGGAGCTACACCCCTTACGAGGGGCTGATGCTCGACGCGCTGTCGGCGAAGGTCAGCGAGATGCTGGCCGGCGGCCTCGGCCTCGCCCCGGAGATCGAGCAGGCGCAGTGGGATCGTGCACGATCCCGCGAGGAGATGCAGGGCCAGAAGACGGTCGACGAGGCGTTTGCCACGTTCGATGGCCGCGGCTTCAGCATGCCGCCCGGCATGCTCGCCAAGGCGGTGCGCGTCGCCCGCGAGGCCACGGGCATGCGCGTCTCCGAGCTCAATCGCGAGATCACGATCAAGTCGGCCGAGCTTCGCGTCGAGAATGTTCGCGTTGCACTCGAGCGCGGCATCGCGCTCGAAAGCACGCTGATCCAGCAGCACGAGGCCATGCAGCGGCTGTCGTTCGAGACCGCGAAGGCGACGTCCGATTCGCTGATCGCCTCCTACAACCTGCTCGTCTCCGCTTACGACGTTCGCTCCAAGGTCTTCGCTTCCAAGCTCGAGGCGTGGAAGGCCAAAATCACGCTGGTCACCCAGCGCATCGAGGCATACAAGGCGCGGGTCGACGCCGAGCAGGCCAAGGCCGGGGTCAACTCCGAGATGACGCGCGCCTTCACCGCTCAGGTGCAGGCGGTGTCGGAGAAGATCGGCGTGTTCAAGGCGCTGGTCGAAGCCGAGCAGGCCAAGGCCCAGATCATCCGCGCCCGACTCGAGGCCTACCAGTCCGAGGTGCAGGCCTACACCGAGCGGGTCAAGGTCAGCTTCATCGACTACCAGCGCTACGAGGCCGCGGCTCGCGTCGAGGGCACGAAGGCCGAGGCCAACGCTGCCTTCGTTCGGGCGTTCGCAGAGACGCTGCAGGCCCAGAACGCAGCGATCAATGCCAAGGCCCGCGCCATCGAGGCCAAGGTGCAGGCGCTGCAGGGGTCGGTCGCGAAGTATCAGGCCCTCATCGAGGCCGAGCGCGCGCGCGTCGGCGCGCAGTCCACGCGCATCCAGTCGGAGGCGACGGTCTACTCGGCGCAGGTCGGCGCGTTCAATGCGCAGGTCGGGCTCTACGGCCAGCAGATTCAGGTGCAGAGCCAGCGCATCAGCGACAACCTGCGTAACGCGCTGGCGTTCTACGAGGTGCAGGTGCGGCAGTTCGACGCACAGCAGACGCGACTGATCGAGACCGCGCGCCTGCAGTCGGAGGCGGTGCGGGCGGCCGGCCAGATGGCGGCACAGCTTGCCGCCGGCGCCATGGCGGCGATCAACGTCGGTGCCAACCTGTCGGGCTCGGCCGGCGTCAGCGATTCGAAGTCGCGCTCGGTCAGCTACAGCTACAACTACAACGCCGATCCTGAGGACGGCTCCTTCCCCGCGGTCTGAGGTCAACCATGCAGCAGCTCACCCCCGAAGAACTCGCGAAGCGCGCCGGCGCGCTGGGCCAGACGCCGGGCACGCTCTACGTCAGCGAGCGTGGCGTGGCGTCAACGACCCCGCCGCCGGCCTCCGCCGCTCCGCAGCCACAGGTTCGCGCTGGCGATGCTGGCGCCCGCGCGGCCGGCTTCGAGCGGGCCACGGCCGAGCGCATGGCGGCCGAGCGCGCCGCGCGCCGCACCGCCATGCAGTCCGGCGGCATCGGCGCCCTTGACGACGCCGTGCGTGCACAGGAAAGCCCCGCCTTCCGCCGCACGCCGGACGCGCCGGGCGGCCAGCCCACGCCTGCCACGACCCCGAGGGCGGCGGCCCCCGCCGCTCC
>JBOFQO010000163.1:0-12101 GCA_051660925.1 Silanimonas sp.
TGCTCGCGCAGGCGATGGATCGCGGCGCGTCCGACATCCACGTCGAGCCGGCGGAAACCACCTTCAGCGTGCGCTTCCGCGTGGACGGCGTGCTGCACGAGGTGCTGTCGCTGCCGTTCTCGCGCTTCGCCGCCGTCGCGTCGCGGATCAAACTGGTGTCGGGCATGGACATTGCCGAGCGCCGGCTTCCGCAGGACGGGCGCCTCTCTGCTCGTGTGAGCGGCAAGGAGGTCGACGTGCGCGCCTCGGCCGTGCCGGGCGTCCACGGCGAATCGATCGTGCTCCGATTGCTGCCGAAGGAGCGCGAGGACCTCTCGCTGGAAAAGCTCGGTTTCGAAGCGCGCGATCTCGCGCTGTTCCGGCGCTGGGCCACGGAGCCGCATGGCATCGTGCTGGTCACCGGGCCCACCGGTTCGGGCAAGAGCACCACGCTCTACGCAACGCTCGAAAGCATCAACGACCGTGCCGAGAAGATCATCACGGTCGAGGACCCGGTCGAGTACCAGGTCGAAGGCATCACCCAGATCCAGGCGAACTCGGAGATCGGCTACACCTTCGCCCGCGCGCTGCGCGCCATCCTCCGCCAGGACCCCGACGTGGTGATGATCGGCGAGATCCGCGACCGCGAGACGGCGGAGATCGCCATCCAGGCCGCACTCACGGGGCATCTGGTGTTCTCGACGCTGCACACCAACGACGCGGTCAGCGCGTTCACGCGCCTCGTCGACATGGGCGTCGAACCCTTCCTCGTCGCTACCAGCGTGCGCGCGGTGCAGGCGCAGCGCCTGCTGCGCCGCGTCTGTGGCGCCTGCGCGCAGCCGGTCGAGGTGCATCCGCAGATCGAAGCGACCGTCGCGGCACACGTGCCCGCCGGCGAGCCGCCGCGCTGGCGCCGCGCGGTCGGCTGCCCGGCCTGCCAAGGCACCGGCTACCGCGGCCGCGTCGGCATCTACGAACTGGTCGACGTCGGGGCTGGGCTGCAGGACCTCGTCATGCGCCGCGCCACCGCGGGGGAAATGCGCCGCTTCGTCGACGCGAACGGCGGACGCACTCTGCGCGACGACGGCTTCCTGAAGGCGTACCGCGGGCTTACCACGGTCGACGAGGTCATCCGTGTCACCGGCGGTGCGTTCGAAACGCTCGATGATCCGGGCCTGTCCACGCCGTGAACTTTCGATTCCGCGCCGTCGACGCCTCGGGTAGCGAAGTGACCGGCTTGCTGGAAGCGGCCGACGAGCGCGCCGCCCAGCGCGAGGTCGTGCGCCGCGGCCTCGTTCCGATCGCGCTTGCGCCGGATGAGCCCGTGGCGGCCGGCTGGGCCGGGCGCCTGCCGCCGGCGCCGCGCGAACTGCAGCTGGTGCTGCAGGAGTTCGCGACGCTCGTCGATTCTGGCGTGTCGCTCGCGGTGGCGCTGTCCTCGCTCGCGAATTCCAGCCACCACCCCGCCATCACCGCGGCGTTCGCGCGCATGGCCAAGGCGGTGCGGCGTGGCGACCGCTTCCCGGACGCGTTCCGCGACTCCGGGCTCGAGCTGCCGTCCTATCTCCACCAGCTCGTCGAGGCGAGCGAGCTCACCGGCCAGCTCGGCAGCGCACTCGAGGACGGGGCGCGGCAGTACGAATACGACCTCCGCGTGCAGTCCGAACTCCGTTCCGCCCTGGTCTACCCCGCGGTGCTCGTGCTTTCCGGCATCGCCGCGGTCTGCATCATTTTCCTGTGGGTCGTGCCGCGCTTCGGCAGCCTCCTGAATCAGCGTGCCGACCAACTGCCCGACCTGTCGCGCTGGGTGATCGGCGGCGGCGTCTGGTTCGCCGACCACGTCGGCCTCGTGGCCCTCGCCGCCGTGGCCCTGCTGGCGGGTGCGGCCGCGATGCTGCGCCGTCGCGAAGTGCGACAGCGCCTGCTGGAAAGCGCGGCGCGATTGCCGCTGCTCGGCCCGTGGCTCGTCGAATCGGAAGTGGGCCGGTGGTCGGGGACCTTGGGCACCCTGCTGGCCAATCGCGTCGAACTGACCCGCGCGCTGGAACTCGCCGCCGCCTCGGTCGGTCTGGGCTTCCTGAGGGCGCGGCTGCTGCAGGTCACGCGTTCGGTCCGCGCCGGCAGCACGGTGTCGCACGCGCTGCGCGAACACCGGGCCCTGAACGCCAGTGGCTACGACCTCGTGGCTGTCGGCGAGGCGAGCGGCGAGCTCCCCAAGCTCCTGCTGGCCCTGTCGCGGCTCTACCAGTCGACCGGGCGCGAGCGTCTGCAGCGCGCACTCAAGCTGATCGAGCCGGCGGCCATCATCGTCATCGGCGGGGTGATCGGCGTGCTCGTCACCGCGGTCATCCTCGCCATCACCAGCGTCAACGACCTTCCCCTTTGAGTCCCATGCCTAGCCTGTCTTTCCGCCGCCAACGAGGCTTCACGTTGCTCGAGATCCTCGTCGTCCTCGTCATCATCGGCCTGATCGCGAGCCTCGTCGGCCCGCGGTTGTTCACCCAGCTCGAAGGCTCGCAGGTCAAGGTCGCGGAAACGCAGGCGAAGATGCTGCGCGGCGCAGTCGAGACCTTCCGCCTCGACATGGGCCGCCTGCCGACCGAGCAGGAGGGCCTGGGCGTGCTGTATGCCAAGCCGGACGACCCGCGAGCCGCCGAGCGCTGGCGTGGGCCCTACCTCGACGAGCCGGTGCCGCTCGACCCTTGGGACACGCCGTACCAGTACGGCGTCCCAGGGCGCGACGGCCAACCCTTCGCCCTCTACTCCCTGGGCGCCGACAAGGCTGAGGGCGGCGAAGGCAACGACGCCGACATCGGCATCCTGCCGCCCGGCTGAGGTGCGCCTTGGCCCGGGGGTTCACCCTGCTCGAGATGCTGGTCGTGCTGGTGATCCTCGGATTGGCGGCGGCGGTGGTGGCGCCGCCGCTCGCGAGGACGTTGGAGCGGGTCCGCGAGGCCGGCGATCGCGATGACGTCGCGCGCGGGCTCGAAGCGCTTCCCGCGCGGGCGCGCGAGGCCGGCCGTGCGCTGGTGTTCCGCGCTGGCGAGCCGATCGTGATCCGCGATCGGCCGTGGCCCGAGGGCTGGGCCGTCGTCCCGGTCGCCGCGCTGCGCGTCGAAGCCAACGGGTTTTGCCAAGGCGGCACGCTGCAGGTGGCGCGACCGTCCGGCCGGACGACGTGGGCCCTCGGCGCGCCGGATTGCCGGCTGGAAACCGCCGATGCGCCCTAGCAGTCGCGGCTTCAGTCTGCTCGAGGCCATCGTCGCGCTGGCGATCCTCGCGGCCGGAGCGATGGCGCTGTTCAGCGCCTTGAACGGTGCCCTTCGTGCGCAGGACCGCGTGGCAGCATCGATCCGCACCGCGACGGCGACGGAGAACGCCCTGGCCGTGCTCGAAGGCGTCAATCCGATGCTGGCGCCGCGCGGCGAGGAACGCGTCGGCGGGCTTCGCGTTCGATGGACGGCCAAGGTCGTGGCCGGCCCGACCGATGCGCTGACCGACTATTACCAGCCCGGGCTGTACCAGGTCGGGCTGTACGACGTCGACGTGGAAGTCTGGTCCGAGCAGGCTCTCGAGGCGCGCTTCCTGCTGCGCCGCGCCGGATGGCAGCAGGTCCGCGAACCGGAGGTGCCATGAGGCAGCGCGGCTTCTCTCTTCTCGAAGCCATGGTGACGCTGGTGATCATCTCGCTGGTGACGACGGTGCTCATGCAGTCGCTGTTGTACGTCCTCGGCGTCCGCGAGCGCGTGCTGCGTAACGAGCGCGAGTCGCGCTCCGCATCGCTTGATGAGGCTTGGTTCCGGGAGAGCATCGGCTCGGCGATCGCCGACGTTTCCGAGCGCGGGCGGCCGTTCCGTGGCGACGCGTCGCGCGTGTCGTTCCTCGGCCTCGACACGCTGGACGGGCGCGCCTTCTCCGAGGTCACGTGGGCCCTCGTGCCGGGCGAGCGCGGGCTGTCGCTCGAGTACCGGGCGGGCGAGCGTCGCTGGGCGCTCGCGACGGGCTTGCCGGAGGGCACGGCATTCCGCTTTCGCGACATCGACGGGTCATGGTCAGCGGTGTGGCCGGTGCCAGAGGCCAATGCGCCGGACACGTCGAGGCCCCGACCGCTGCGGGCACTGCCGCGCGCCGTCGTGCTCGCGCCGCCGGACGGCGTTGACGGCTTGGCCTGGGTGGCTTCGATCGGCGCATCGCCCGGCCTGCCGCTGGCGCTCGAAGCGCGCGAGTCCATTCGCGCCGGGGCGCTCTGACATGCGGCGCGAGCAGGGATTCATCCTGGTCGTCGTGCTTTGGCTGCTGGCCGCCATCGCCATCGTCGCTTCGCTGGTGGTCTGGTGGTCCAGGCAGCGCGTGGCGGAAGCCACGGTGTCGGTCGATGCGCTGCAGGATCGTATCGATACGATCAGCACGCGGGACACGCTGCTCTTCATCACCGCAACGGTGCCGATGACGCGCGGCGGCCTGCCGGTCGAGCCGCTTGCCGCAGCGGACTTGGCGCGGCGTCGCTTCGACGACTTCGGCGGGATCGACAAGACGCCCCGCGGTGGCGAACTCCGCCTCGACGGCACGCCGTACAAGGGCCTCGGCGAGATCGTCGTCCAGGTGCAAGACGAGGCCGGTCTGGTGTCCATCGCCTCGCCGGACCCGTTCCGCACGGACGCGTTGCTGCAGGCCGCGGGGATCGATCGGGCGCGCCGCGGGCGCCTTTCCGCGGCACTCGAGGACTACGTCGACGAGGACGACCTGCGCCGGCTCAACGGGCTGGAAGCCCGCGACTACGAGCGCGCGGGTCGTGAGCCGCCCACCGGACGCCCGCTGCGCGCCGTCGGCGAGCTGTTCCATGTGCTGGGTTGGGACGACCTGCCGGCCTCGACGCGCGCGCGCATCATCGATCACGCGACCGTGGGCTACGTCGGAGCGCTCAATTTGAACACGGCGCCCTTCGAGCTCCTCGATGCGATGGCGATCGACTGCCAGGCACGCTGTCGGACGCGCGTGGCGTTGCGCGACGAAGTGCCCTTCGAATCCGGTCTGCGTTTCGAGCTGGAAACCGGAGCGACCCTTCCGGGCGATCGCGCCGTGGACTTCCGGGTCGCGCCGTCCGATGCGTTGCGAGTCACGCTGGTGCCGCGGTCGGGCAGGGCCCAGCGCTTGCATGTACGATTGACGCCCTTGGCTGATCGACGCTCGCCGTGGTCGATTGAAGCCGCCTACCGGGTCCCGCGCCCTCTATCCGATGACGTTCCGAGACCGATTGCGAGCCCTCTTTTCGCCCCGGCGCCAGTGGATTGACGAGACAGGGGCAGCGTGCGCGGTCGGCGGTCCCTTCGGGCCGCGAGAGGGCGTCCTGCTTCGCTCCCGCAGCCTGTACCGCCGCTTCGATTTCTCGACCCTGGCACCGGCACGGCGCCGCGGGGCCCTCGACCTCGCCGTCCGTCAGGCGTCGCCGCACGCGTCGGGCCGCTTCGCCTGTCGCTGGCGCGACGGCATCGCCCATGTCTGGATGCCGGACGACGGCCAACCCGTCGCCGAGGAACTCCGCTTGGTCGCGGAAAGCAGCCTGATCCCCGCGCCGGCCGCGGACGGCGCGCGCCTCGTCGAAGTCCGCGAGGGCGTCGAAGGGCAGCTCTGGGAGAACGGCGACTTGCTGGCCAGCCGCTGGTGGGCGACGGCACCGTCGGCCTCGGCCTGGGCCATGTTTCTGCGCGCCGGCGGCAAGCCCGCGGCGGATGCGGGGTCCTTGACCGTGCCCGCGCCGATCGCGATGGCCGCCGCGCCCTGGGGCAGCCGTCACGAGGCGATCGCGTGGTCACCAGCGCAGCTCGA
This sequence comes from Silanimonas sp., assembly GCA_051660925.1. GTDB lineage: Bacteria > Pseudomonadota > Gammaproteobacteria > Xanthomonadales > Xanthomonadaceae > Silanimonas. The sequence goes on from JBOFQO010000163.1 coordinate 5,806, forward strand.
AGCCTTCGGCTGGCGCGCCGTGGTGTTGTTCGTCGCGCTCGTCGCCGGCTGGCAGATCACCGCCGGCACCGTCTGGTCGGTGGCCGAGCGACTGCAGGAGCGGCGCCTTGAGGCGCTGCGCACCGAGTCCGCCCCGTTGATCCGCGCCCGCGAGCGGGCCGAGACGTCGCAGCAGCGCATGGTGGCGCTGTCGGCACTCGTCGACGCGCCGTCCGATGTCCGCCTGCTGGCCGACGCGCGCCAGCTGCTTGGCGCCGAGGTCCGCCTGCTCAGTTGGTCGCGCGACGACAGCCGTCTGCGTGTCGAAGTGCAGGGTGCCGGCGACGACCCGCGGCCCATCGTGCGCGCCCTTGAGCAGCACGAGGTCCTCTCGCGCGTCGTGGCGAATCCGCTCGGCGGCGGCCGGATGCAGCTGGACATCGACCTCGAAGCGCCCGCCACGGAGGAAGGCTGATGTCGCTCTGGCAATCCGCCGTTGCGCAGTGGCGATCGAACCGTCGGCTCCGGCTGTTCACGGCCGTTGCCATCGTCGCACTGACGGCGAACGTCGCCGCGACGCTCAGTGAATCCCGCGCCTCGCGAGTCGACGCCTACCGCACCGACCGCGCCTTGCTGGCACGGCTCGAAGGGGCGGCGTCCGACAGCGCGTGGGAAGCACGCGCCGCTGAGGCGGAGACCGCCCTGGCGTCGATGGAGGGCGCCATGGTCGAGGTGTCGAGCCCTGGCCAGGCGCAGGCCGAACTGCAGGCCCTGCTGGCGACCGCCGCCACAACGGCGGGCCTCGCCGACGCCGCGGTGCGCACCGAGGCCGCCTCGCCCGTCGAGGGCCTGCCCGGTGTGTGGGAGGTGTCGGCGCGGCTGGCCGCCTCGGCATCTGGCCCTTCGGCGACAGCGCTGCTTCGCGATCTCGGCAACCGCCCGTGGCTGCGCGTCGACCGCGTCGAGATCCGCGACGGCGGGCCGGGCCAGCTGCAGCTCATTGCTCGGTCCTACTTCCGCGACGGCGGCACGGGCCCGACGCCATGACCGGCGCGTCGTCTCCGGTCGTCCGGCGCGTCGTGGCGCTGGCCCGTGAGCCCTTGGCTCGGCTTGGCGCAGCGGGTGCCGCGGCCGGCGCCCTGGCCTTCTTGTTGATCGGTGTGACACCGGCGTCGACCGACCGGCCTACCGGGGCCGACGCCGCCTGGTCGCTACCAGCGCCGCGCGGCGATCTCGCAGAAGCGGACGCGATCCTCGCCAGCCAGCCGGTGTGGGCCTCGCAGCCCACCGAAGCAGCGACGGCAGGCCCTGCGCAGGTGCCGCCCAAGCTTGTCGGCATCGTCAGTGACACCAGCGGACGACGCTTCGCCCTGCTCGAATGGCCCGATGGCCGACGTCTGCGCGCAGGGGTCGGCGATGAGATCCCCGGCGAGGGCCGCATGCGCGGGATCACGTCCACGACGGCGCGCTGGCGTCGCGAGGACGGCACCCGCTTCGAAGCCCGACTTTTCCTGAACCCGGAACCGCGGGAGGTCGGCAAGGACGACCCGCAATCCACCGATGAGTGACGCCATGCCCTCCGTTTCCCTGCCCATTCGCGTGCTCTCGCTCGCCATTGCCGTCGGCCTGTCTGGGTGCGTGTCGCGCGGTGCCCCCGCGATCCCTGAGCCGCTTCGCGAGCCCCGCCAAGCCCCGGTGACCGAGCCGGTGGCGGCCGCCGAGACGTCCGCGGAGTCAGCCACACGCATCGCCGAAGGGCCGCGCTCGGAGGCCCCCCCGGTCCGCGTTTTCGACGCGCGGAGCACGCCGTTGCCGCCTGGCGGCCGCCCCATTTCGTTGGCGCTCGATTCCGTGCGCCTCTCGGGCTTCATCGACGAGGTGTTCGCGAACCAGCTGGGGCTCTCCATCGAAATGGAGCAGGCCGTGCGCGACAAGGCCGACCTCGTCAGCCTGCGCCTCGTGCAGCCGGAGACGCCGTCGCGGGTCTACGAGATCGCGGTCGAAGTGCTGAAGCGCTACGGCATTGCCGTTGTGAGGGAGCAGGGCCGGTTGCGGTTCGCGGTGCAGGCTGGACCGTCCGTCGACCCGCCGCAAATGCTCGCCGGTCGCGCGCTTCCGGAAGTGCCCGCCGGCCAACGCCCGGTGTTCATCGTGGTGCCGCTGCAGGTGGCCAACGCCGGCACGGTGGGCGGGCAACTCCGCGCCCTGTTCGCCGACGGCGGGCTGAAGGTCAACGACATCCTCGACGGCAACGCCCTGCTCCTCACGGGCTCGCCAGTGCTCGTCAACGCGGCGCTCGAAGCCGTGCAGCTGTTCGATCGTCCGGTGTTCCGCGACAAGCGCTCCCTGAGGATCTCGCCGCGCTATCTCGCCGTGGAGGAGCTCGACAAGGAGCTCCGTGCGGTGATGACAGCGCAGGGCTACTCGGTGAAGGGCCGCACCGGCGAAGCCGGCGCCCTGACCTTCGTGCCGGTGTCCAGCGCCAACGCCCTGATCGTGTTCGGCGAATCCGAGGAAGCCCTCGCGGCCGTGGCGCAGTGGGTCGAAGAGCTCGACCAGCCGGGCGATGGCGGCGAAGGCCGTGCCGGTGCCTACATCTACGAAGCGCGCAACACCACGGTCGAAAGCCTGGCGCCCACGGTCGGCGCACTGATCGGCGCCGACCTGCAGGGTGAGTCGGACGCCGCGTCGGCGTCGACGAGCGACCTGTCGGAAGAGCGCCCGGCCAGCGGCAGTTCGGCCCCGACGCGCGCGCGCCGGCGACGGCGAGGACGGTGAGCGCATCGTGGTCGACACCGCCCGCAACGCCATCGTCTTTCAGGGCAGCCTGTCGCGCTGGCGCATGCTGCAGTCGGTGCTGGAGCGCCTCGACAAGCCGGCGCGCCAGGTGCTCGTCGAGGTGACCGTCGCTGAAGTCACGCTAAGCGGCGAGTTCAACCACGGTGTCGAGTGGGCGTTCCGCAACATCGGTATCGATGGCGCCACGGGCCCCCTGAGCCTGCTGCGCGGCACCGCCGGTGCCACCGGCGTCGTCTACAGCCCCGTTTCGTCGTCCGGGCAGGTGCGCGCGCTGTTGAATCTGTTCGCCACGAATTCCCGCGTCACCATCCTGTCGACCCCGCGCCTGCTGGTGCGCAGCGGCGAATCGGCCAGCATCGATGTCGGCACCGAAGTGCCCGTCATCACCAGCCAAGCCACGGCGCCGGACCTTGGCGGCGTCACGCCGTCCATCCTGCAGCAGGTGCAGTACCGAAAGACCGGCGTCCTCCTGCAGATCGAGCCGGTCGTGCACTCCAGCCAGCGCGTCGACATCGAACTCACCCAAGAAGTGAGCGAAGCGCAGCGCACCGATTCCAGCGACATCGCGTCGCCGAGCATCTTCAGCCGCAAGCTGCAGTCGTCGCTGAGCCTCGCCGACGGCGAGCCGATGCTGATCGGCGGCCTGATCTCGAACAGCCGCTCGCGATCTTCCACCGAAGTGCCGGGGCTGGGCCGCATCCCTGTGATCGGCAACCTGTTCAGCACGCGCGGCAACAGTGAAGACCGCACCGAGCTGCTGGTGCTGATCACGCCCTATGTCATCGAAGACGAAGCCCAGGCCCGCGAGTTGACCGAGGCCTTGCGCCAGCGTTTCGACGAGCCGCGCGAGTCGACGCTGGTGCTGCCGCGTCGCTAGACGACGCGGCGTCGATCAGCCGTCCGCAGGAAGTCCAAGCTGCGCGCGTGCCTCGGTGGACGGCGGCTGCAGGAACGCGAAGGCCTGCACTTCGAGGTTCATCGTGCCGATGTACACCGGGCCGAAGCCGGCGACGGCCAGTGCGTTGCCGAGCGATTTCGGCGTGAAGCCAGTCTTGTGCGCGAAGAAATCCACGCCGCTCGCCTCGATCTGCGCACCCCAGCCGTAGAGCACGTCCTTCACCATGATCGGGCCGGCCGGCGACACGTAGAGCACGTCGTCGATGTCGAGGTTGCGCGTCACCATGGCGCGTGCCACCTCGCCGATGTCCGGCACCCGCAGGAACACGAAGCCTTCGGGCTTCAGGACGTGCCGGAAGCCCGCGAGAACCTTGCGGACGTCGTGGGCGAAGTAATGCTCGAGGTTGTGCGAGCAGTGGATCGAGTCGAACTCGCCGGCGGGGCGGCTCTGCAGCTCGCGCGCGTCGCAGATAACGTCAGCCTTGGTTTTCGGGTCGATGTCAAGCAGGACGTGCTCCCAGCCCTCGTAGAAGGGGGGGAGGGCGATTTCCTTCGAGTTGCCGCCGACGTTCAGGACTCTTTTCATGCGGGGATGACACCGGACGGCCGTAAACCGGCCAAACCGCCAGTATATCGTCACGGGCCGAGCCGATGCCCTGCATCAGGGACGCGGGGTTCGGGCCCGCCGCCGCCGGATGGCCGCTCCGCGGGATTCGTCCCGAATTCGTTAAACCACGTTGACGCCCGATTAAACGGCATACTAGGATCGCAGAGCGTCCAGGGACTGCGTGGTGCTTATGCATGCGCAGAAGAGGGGCAGGTGGTCGGTTTTCCGCCCTTGCCCGCTCTCCCGTGCCGGCGCCGGCATCAAGCATGCAGGCGTCAGGTGGTGTCTGGATGCGAGTACGTACGACCCCGCGTTTCATCCCTAAGCTTAGGAGTCTCAAGGAATGTCCCTCAATAACAAGCACCTGCTGGCCGCTGCCATCGTGGGTTCGCTGGCATCGCTGTCGGCTCAGGCCCAGGTGACCCTGGGTTCGCCGGCCACGAATGCCCCGGCGACCTACGCCTCGGAAGTGACCGTCCCGGCCAACACCAACCTCGCCAACCCGGGCGCGCTGACCATCAACACCCGCGTCGGCTTCGCGTTCGCCCAGGGCGAGCAGCGTAACGCCCGCCTCGAGTGCTCGCCGAACATCCGCTTCAACAACGTCGGCGCCCCGACGGTCGCCGGCGCTGCCGTCGGTCCGGTCAACGGCCTCGGCAGCAACGCCATCTCGTTCTCGCTGAACGCGACGGCCGCCGCGGGCGTCGAGATCACCTCGCCGATCGCGATCGTTCCGCAGGCTGCTTCGGGCATCACCCTGATCAGCCGCGCCAACGCGAGCTGCACCTACGGCCTGTACGACACCGCGTCGCAGGCGGCCAACGGCGGCACGCTCGGCCTGATCAACCAGTCGGTCGCTTCGGGCGCCTACATCGCCTTCGCCACCACGCCGTCGTACACGCTCGGCGGCACGGCTGCGAACGCCACCGCTGCTCTGGCCCCGACCCCGGCCTACACCACCTTCATTCCGGGTGGTTCGGGCACCGGCTCCATCACCGCCAGCGCCGCGCCGATCGGCAACATCGCTTACGGTCTCGTGACCCCGGCCCGTCTGAACACCGACGGCACGCCGATCACGCTGGCGGCCCTGCTGGCCACCGGCACCGCCGGTTCGTCGCACGTCCTCGCCGGCAACTTCGCTGCGCTGGCCAACACCGCGGGTGCCTTCTCGGCCACCGGCGGCGCCGGCTTCGGCTCGGTGTTCATCGCCACGGGCGGCACCTGCACGGCGCCGACCGCGTCGATCTTCCCGGACACGCTGACCGCCACCACCGCGACCTTCCGCAACGCCGCGCTGATCACGGCTGACGCGGCTGGCTTCGTCTGCTTCGTGCCGCGCACCGGCGCCGCCATCCCGGCCGCTGGCCCGTACACGTTCGGCTTCAACGCCGTGTCGGCCAACACCGCGGTCTACACCGTCACGAACATCGCGCCGCTGAACCTCGGCACGATCTTCCGTGAAGGCGCGCAGCTGGTTGCTCCGCTCGCCCAGATCCCGGCGAACTACCTGAGCCGCATCGTCCTGAACAACACCGGTGCCGCGGCGACCTTCACGGTCACCCTGACCCCGGGTACGGGCGGTTCGGCGACGGAGCCGTCGTCGACCTTCGGCGGCGCCACCACGACGGCGTCGATCAACCTCCCGACCGGCACCACGGTTCTGGCGGTTGATGACCTGTTCCCGCGCGCCAGCTTCACGGGTCCGGCTCGTGGCACCCTGACGGTCACCGCGAACACCCCGCGTGCGAACGTCAACGGCCTGTACCAGATCGTCAACCCGGCGACGGGCGCGATCAGCAACCACGTGATGGTTGCTCCGGGCACCAACTGATCCTTCGGGCTCAGGGCCGCTCCTGACGGAGCGGCTTCCGGATGAAAGAAAACCCGCCGGGCAACCGGCGGGTTTTTCTTTGCTCGTTATGTGTTGATTCGCCGAGCATTGCGCCCCCGGGCGCGGCCGAGCCCGGGGGCGGCCGGGCGTCAGCCCGGCGTCGCCTCAGTGTTGCGAGCGCGC
>JBOFQO010000164.1:0-2545 GCA_051660925.1 Silanimonas sp.
CTACCCGTGCCTGAAGCTTGGGCCCTCGTGGTGGTTCCACGACAGCCCTGAAGGCATGCGGCGCTTCCGCCGCAACGTCACCGAGACCGCCGGCTTCTACAACACGGTCGGCTTCAACGACGACACCCGCGCGTTCTTCTCGATCCCGGCCCGCCACGACCTGGCGCGGCGCATCGACTGTGGCTTCCTCGCCGAGCTCGTCGCCGAGCATCGGCTGGACGAGGACGAAGCCTTCGAGCTCGCCCAGGACCTCGCGCACCGGCTCGCACGCGACGCCTACCGGCTGCCGGGCGCGCGGCGGTGAACGTCACGACCGCGGACGGCGTGCGCGCGCAGCGGCTGAACGGCGCGCGGATTGCTGCGCTCGGTTCGGCGCCGCCGGGCCTCTCGCGGCCCGCCTACGACCGCGATGCCGCACGCGTCGCGGGCGGCATCGTGCATCTCGGCGTCGGCGCGTTCCACAGGGCGCACCAGGCGGTCGCCTTCGACACGCTGCTGGCGCGAGGCCATGCGGGCTTTTCGGTCACCGGCGTCTCGCTCCGGCAGCTCGACGTGCCCGAGCAGCTCAATCCGCAGGACGGGCTGTATGGCGTGCTGCGACTCGACGATGCCGAGGCGCCGGCGCTGCGGATCATCGGCGCGATCGACCGCGTGCTGCACGCACCCACCGAACGCGAAACGGTGATCGCCGCGCTCGCCGACCCGCGCACCTGGCTGGTCACGCTGACGATCACCGAAAAGGGCTACGGCCATCGCCCCGCGGACGGGCGCCTCGATCCGGCCCATCCAGACATCGCGCAAGACCTCGCCAACCCGGATGCGCCGCGCTCGGCCATCGGCCTACTGGTGGCCGCACTGTCGCGCCGCGAAGCCGCCGGTCTGCCGCCGCCGATCGTGCTGTGCTGCGACAACCTGCCCGCCAACGGGCGCCTGCTGCGCGGCCTCGTGCTCGACTACGCGGCGCGCATGCAGCCTGGCTTGATGCCGTGGCTCGACGCGCACGGCGTGTTCCCGTGCACGATGGTGGACCGCATCGTGCCGGCCACCACACCCGACGACCACGCGGCGGTGGCCGCACTTTGGGGCATCGAAGACGCGGGCCTCGTCAAGGCCGAGCCGTTCTCGCAATGGGTGGTCGAAGCACTGGACCCGCGCCTGGCGCCGCTCGCCAACGCGGGCGTCCAGCTCGTCGACGACGTGGCGCCCTTCGAGCTCGCCAAGCTCCGCCTGCTCAACGGCAGCCATTCCCTGATCGCCTACCTGGGGTACCTCGGGGGCCATGCGCATGTCGCCGATGCGATGGCCGAACCCGGCATGCGCTCCACCGTGTCGCGACTGATGCGCGACGAGGTGGCACCAACGCTACCGGCCACGCCGGGACTTGATCTCGAGGCCTACCGAGTCGCCCTGCTCGCGCGATTCGCCAACCGCGCCCTGCAACACCGTACTTGGCAGATCGCGATGGATGGCTCGCAGAAGATCCCGCAGCGCTGGCTCGGCACAGTGGCCGCTCGGCGCAGCGTTGGGGCGCGAGTCCCTGTGCTGGCCGCCGCGCTCGCCGCGTGGGTGCAGTACGTGTCGGGCCGCGATCTCACCGGTCAGCCCATCGACGTGCGCGACCCGCTCGCCTCGGCCTTGGCCGCACGCGCGCGTCATGACGACCCCGCCGCGGCAGTGCGCAGCGTGTTCGCCGAGCGCGCCGTGTTCCCGCCGGCGCTGGCCGACGACGTGACGCTCATCGACGACGTCAGCGCCGCCCTGCGGCGTCTGCGTCGCGATGGGGTGGCGGCGACGCTCGCCGCGCTGAGCCTCGATGAGGCATCGGGCCGCATCTGAACCCCGCCGACCCGCCACGACCCGCCCAAGCAGCGCCTCCCGCCATGACCACCGACGCTCCCCGCGCCCTTCGCCTGTCTCCCGCCGACGGCGTCGCCGTGGCGCTGGCCGATCTCGCCGAGGGCGAACGTCCGCTGGCGGACGGCCCCACGCTCGTCGAACCGATCCCGCGCGGGCACAAGTTCGCGCTGCGCGACCATGCCGCGGGCGAGTCGGTGGCGAAGTACGGGCTGCCGATCGGCACGGCCACGCAAATCATCGCGGCCGGCGCGCACGTGCACGTGCACAACCTCGGCTTCGACCCGCACCTGCCGCGGCCGGCCGTTGCGCCGACGACGTTCGACGCCGCGCGTTTCGCCGGGCTCCGCGAACGCACGTTCCTCGGCGTCCATCGCGAGGACGGCCGCGTCGGCACGCGGAATTTCGTCGGCATCCTGACGTCGGTGAACTGCTCGGCCACCGTCGCGCGACAGATTGCGCGGCATTTCGGCGAGGGTCGGCCCGCCGGCTTTCCGAACGTCGACGGCGTCGTCGCGTTCACGCACTCCAGCGGCTGCGGCATGGCCCACGAGGGCGAAGGCATCGCCCTGCTGCAGCGCACGCTGGCTGGCTACGCGCGGCATCCGAACTTCGGCGGCGTGCTGCTGGTGGGCCTCGGCTGCGAGGTGAACCAGCTCGACCGCCTGCTGCGCGAGCAGGGTCTCGACGC
>JBOFQO010000165.1:0-2058 GCA_051660925.1 Silanimonas sp.
GCGCTGGCGGGCCGGGGGGTCGGGATCGGCCTCGTCGAACGTGAGCGGGTCGCCGACGACGAGCTGCACCGGTGCCCAGTCCTTCAACAGTTTCTCGAAGCGGGCCCAGTCCGGGATGCCGTCGCGCACCTCGATCAGACCGAGTTCGCTGGCCGTGCCGGTGATGCCGTTGCCGACGGCGACGCCGATGCGCCTGGCGCCGACGTCGAAGCCAAGCACCGCGCCGACGCTCATGCCCAGGCCGTACTCATGCGTGGCCGCTGTAGTCGGCCATGTTCGCCATGTCGACGCCAAGCTGACCGGCCGCCACCTGCCAAAGCACCTCGCTGTCGGTGTCGAAGACCATGGCCTCCGGGGCGGGCACCGTGAGCCAGGCGTTCTGCGCGAGCTCGCCCTCCAGCTGCTCGCCGCCCCAGCCGGCGTGGCCGATCATCACCAGGTAGCGCTCCGGGCCTTCGCCGCGCGCCATCGCATGCAGGATCTCGCGCGAGCTGGTCAGGCCGAAGGCGCCGAAGCGCAGCGTCGACGGCCACGGGCGCGGGTCGTCGTGCAGCACGAAGCCGCGATCGACCTGCACCGGCCCACCCCACAGGACCTGACGGCCCTTCATGTCGCGCGGAGCGCCCTCGATGCCGAGCTGCTCGAAGAGCTCACCCAGCAGCACGTCAGTACGGCGGTTCAGCACCACGCCCATCGCGCCCTCGCCGTCGTGCTGGCAGACCAGCACCGCGGTGCGCGCGAAGCTCGGGTCGTCCATGCCGGGCATGGCGAGCAGGAGCGACGAAGCGAGCGTGTTCTCAAGCGGCATGGCGGCATTGTAGGCCGTGCGCCGCGGGCGGAGGTGCGCTTAAGCTGAAGGCCCGCCGACCCGCGCCCCCTGCCGATGCCGACCCGCCGAACGCCACCCGCCCGCGCCCGCCACGGCGCCTTCCTGGCCGTCCTGTGGGGCGCCTCGATACTCCTTGCGGCCTGCGGCCCGAGCCCCGAGGAACAGCGTGCCGCCGCCGAAGCCGCTGCGGCCGCGCGTGAAGCGGCAATGGCTCCGACACTGCAGGTGTATCGCGACGCGAAGTCCCGCGGCGACGCCCGCATCGCCGTGGCCAGCGCCGAAGTCATCCTCGCCGACGGCCCAGGCACGGCCGCCGCAATCGAGGTTTCGGAAGGCCTCGAAGCCCTGCGCGACACCGCGAAGGCGCAGGTCGAAAGCGAGCGTCTGAAGGCGCTGTGGAGCTACGTGTCGACGCCGATCGCCGGCGAGTCCAGCCCGCAGAAGGCGGCGTCGATGCGCAACCGGCGGCCGGAAGCCGATGACCCGGCGAGCTTCGCGGTGGTGCCCACTGTGCAGCTGGTGTTGCGCAACGACCCGCGCTGGGGCCAGAGCGTCTACCTGGTGATCGAGGACGGCGTGTTCGAGTGCGGCCGGCCCTGCGCCTTCCGCATCGCCTTCGACGGCGCTGAGCCGAAACGCTTCACCGGCGAGGCGTCGAGCACCGGCACGCGGCCGGCGCTGTTCATCCAAGACGATGCCGGGCTCATCCGAGCCCTCGACGCCGCGACGACGGTGCGCGTCGCGCCGGTCGACGGGAGCGCCGATCCGATCGAATTCGAGGTCGGCGGTTTCGACATCGGCCGCTATCAGGCCGGCGGCTAGTCGAAATGGAAAGCCTCCTTTCGGCGGCCTTCCTTCCCTGCGCAACCGCGAGAGCGACTACTCCGCCTTGGCGACTTCCACGCCGTCGAGGCCCGCCGACAGCGAGCGCGCGTCGCCGCCCTGCGCGAGCTTGATCTTGAGGCGCACTTCGTTGGCCGAATCGGCGTAACGCAGCGCGTCCTCGTAGGTGATCTCGCCGGCCTGGTACAGCTCGAACAGCGCCTGGTCGAAGGTCTTCATCCCGAGCTGGGTCGAATCCTTCATCACATCCTTCAGCTTGTGGATCTCGCCGTCGCGGATGTAGTCCTGCACCAGCGGCGTGCCGAGCAGGATCTCCATCGCGCAGCGGCGGCCCTTGCCGTCCGGCGTCGGGATCAGCTGCTGGGCGACAATGCCCTTGAGGTTCA
>JBOFQO010000166.1:0-9958 GCA_051660925.1 Silanimonas sp.
CCCTCGCCGCCTGCAGCCCGGAGCCGACGCCCGCCGAGCCGACCCCAGTGCCCGAGGACGAGCCTGCGCCGCAAGCCGCGGCCGGCGAGGCCACCGAGCTGCGCGACGCCATCCAAGCGCCGCAGGACAAGGCGCGCGCGGTCGAGGACACGCTGCAGCAGGCCGCCGACGCGCAGCGCGAGGCCATCGACGCCGCCGAATCCGGTGAGACCGCGGCGCCCGACGGCGGCTGATCGTCTCGGCAAGGCGCGCGCACGACGGCGCAATGAAAAACCCCGGCTTTCGCCGGGGTTTTGGTGTCGCGACGCGCCGAGCCCGCCCGGGGCGCGGCAGTCGTTTCGTCCGCGTTACAGATCGCAGAAGCAGTGCGCGACAGCCTGGAACGGCTTGCCCTGCGAGTCCAGCACGAAGGCAAGGTCGTCGGCGATGCGGCCGGCGTGCTCGTCGCCGAGGAAGGCCAGTGCCGGCGCGGCGCGGCCCAGCATCGCCTTGGCGTGGGCGCTGCGGTTGACATCGGCGAGGAACTGCTCGAACGGCGTCATCGGTGCCTGCAGGTACGTGTGCGGGGCACCGGCCTCAAGCTTCGCGAGTTCGGTGGCTTTCGCCAGCGCATCGCGCAGGCCGCCCAGCTCGTCGACAAGACCGCGCTCCTTCGCCTGCGCACCGCTCCACACACGGCCGCGGGCCACCTGGTCGATGGCAGCGACGTCGGTTTCGCGCGCTTCGGCAACCTTGCCGATGAACTGCTGGTAGCCGTGATCGATGAAGGTCTGGATCAGCTCGCCGACTTCCGGCACCAGCGGGCGCGTCGGGTCGAAGGCGCCGGCCAGCGGCGTGGTGCCGACGCCGTCGGTACGCACGCCGATCTTCTCGAGCGCGCGCGGGCCGTTCATGAACAGACCGAAGATGCCGATGGAACCAGTGATCGTCGACGGATCGGCGTAGATCGCATCGGCGTTCATCGAGATCCAGTAGCCACCCGACGCGGCGACGTTGCCCATCGAGACGACGACCGGCTTGCCCGCGCCCTTCAGCAGTTCGACCTCGCGACGGATCTGCTCCGAGGGATAGACGCCGCCGCCGGGCGAATCGACGCGCAGCACGACGGCCTTGATCGATTCGTCCTCCCGGGCCTGGCGCAGCAGGGCCGAGGTGCTGATGCCGCCCACGGCGCCGACCGGCTGCTCGCCGTCGATGATGCCGCCCTGGGCGACGACCACGCCGATGCCCGGCGCCGACTCGGTCGGCAACGTCGGTGCGCCCAGGTGCGCGAGGTAGCGGCCGAGGTCGGCCTGGCGGAAGCCGGTCTCCTCGTCTTCGGCGCCCGCCTCGGCGAGCATTGTCTCGAGCTCTTCCGCGGTCTTGGTGCCGTCGATGAGCTTGGTATCGACCGCGAGCTTGGCGAAGTCGCCACCGGCGGCCTTCAGGCGCGCCGGGAACTCGGCGATCAGCGTCTCGAAGCTCGCGCCTTCGAACTGGCGCGCGGCGCTGACATCGGCGAGGTAGCGCTGCCAGAGGTCGCCCATCCAGAACAGGTCAGCCTCTTTGGCCTCGGGCGAGCTGCCGTCAAGGATGTAGGGCTCAGCCGCGCTCTTGTACTCGCCGACGCGGAACAGGTGCACGTCGACGCCGAGCTTGTCGGCCAGCAGCTCGCGGTAGTAGGGGCGATAGCGGCCAAGGCCTTCGATCAGGATCAGGCCTTCCGAATCCATGTAGATCTCATCGGCCTGCGCCGCGAGGTAGTAGCCGACCTGGTCGAAGTTCGTGCCCCAGGCGATGACCGGCTTGCCGCTGGCCTTGAAATCGGCGACGGCATCGCCGAACTCGCGAAGCGCCGCGAAGCCGCTGGCCGAGAGGCCATCGGTCTTCAGCACGAGGCGGTCGATCTTCGGATCGTCCTTCGCGCCTTCGATCGCGCGCAGCAGGTCGCGCAGCTGGAACTCGGCGTACTCCTCGCCACCGGTGAGCTGGGCCTCGAACTGCTGCGCCGGGGTGCGCGCTTCCTCGACCAGTCGGCCGTCGAGTTCAAGCACGAGCGCGGTCTTCTCCTGCACCGGCTGCACCGACGGACCCGACAGGATGGCGATGAGCAGGAACAGCAGCACCGCAAGGAACAGCAGGTTGAACACCAGCCGGCGGGTGAAATTCAGCGCATCCCACAGGCCGCCGAACAGGCGGCGGAGGGGACCGGGACGATCGACAGTGGCCATGGGGAACTCCGGAAACGACACCCTGACCTTAGCCGCTCAGTCGGCGCCGGTCACGCGCCGAAGGTCACGTGATGAATGGGCGAGGAAACGCCAGGTGAGCAGCACCGCCGCCGCGCTCAGGCCGACGATCAGGCCGGTCCAATAGCCGGTCGGCCCCCAGCCCAGGCCCACGACGATCCGCTCGCCGCCGTCGGCACCAATGCCGCCGAGGCCGACCGCCACCGGCAGCCCGAGGCCCCAGTAGCTCAACACGCAGATCCACGCCGGCAGGCGGGTGTCCTTCAGGCCGCGGAGCGCGCCGTTGGAGATCGCCTGCAGGCCGTCGGTGTATTGGAACACGGCCGCGAACAGCATCAGCGTCGCCGCCATCGCGATGACCGCCGGGTCGTCGGTGATCAGCGACGCAATCCACGCGCCGCCGAGCGCCAACGCGATGGCCGAGGCCGTCTGCGTGGCGAAGCCGATGATCCAGCCGGCCTTCGCCGCCCAGCGCACGCCCTCGACGTCGCCGGCGCCCTTGGCTTGGCCGACGCGTACCGTGGTGCCCATGGCCACGCCCAGCGGCACCATGAAGGCCGCCGAGGCCGCGAGGATCGCGACTTGGTGGGCGGCGATCGGGACGGTCCCGAGTGTGGCGATCAGCAGGGCGGTGGCGACAAACAGGCTGCCTTCCATGAAGATCGCCAGGCCCATCGGCAGACCGAGCTTCAGCAGCTGGCCGATGGCCGTCGGGTTCGGCGCATCGAAGCGCGCGAACAGCGCGAGGTCGGCGCAGCGCGTGGACCGCGACAGCGTGCTCGCCATCGCCGCGACCTGCCCCCACAACACCAGTGCGGTGGCCACGCCGAGGCCTCTGGCGCCGAGCTCAGGCAGTGGGCCCCAGCCGTCCATCAGCGCCCAGCCCAGCGGCAGCAGCAGCGCGAGGCCGCCGGCGCCAATCACCATCGTCGGCACGGTCCAGGCCACGCCCTCAGCGAGGTAGCGCAGCGCGAAGTAGAGCGCCAACGCTGGCGCGCCCCAACTGATGCCGTGCAGGAAGCCCTCGACGCCCGGCATGACCGTCGGTGCGATGAAGTATGCGAGCCCGAGCGGCGCCATCCGGATGGCGAGGAACAGCCCGAGTCCGAGCGCCAGCGCCAACCACAGCGCCTGCCGGAACAGCGCGCCGATCTCGCCGCGACGCCCAGCGCCGTCGAGCTGCGCGACCGAGGGCGGTACGGCCATCAGCACGCCGATGCACAGCAGGATCACTACCGACCACGCCGGCGCGCCGACGCCGATCGCGGCCAGGGTCTGCGTGCCGTGGCGGCCGGCCAGCACGGTGTCGATCACGTTCATGCCCATCGAGGACAGCTGCCCGACCACCAATGGCGCGGACAGCAGGGCCGTGGCCCGCAGCTCGCGCTTCAGGCGGGCGTGGCGGGCGTCGTCATGACGCATGGCAGGGGAACCGTCGGAAGCGCGGGCGCCTACTATATCGGCGATGGGGACGATCACGACCGACACCAGCTGCCGCAACTGCGGCTCACCGCTGTACGGCGAGCATTGCTACGCCTGCGGGCAGCCGACGAAGGGCCTAGTGCGGCACTTCTCGTCGATCCTCGGCGACTTCGCCGACACCATCTTCAACATCGATGGCCGCATCCTGCGCACCTTGCCTGCGCTGCTGCTGAGGCCCGGCTTCCTGACCCGCGAATACATCGACGGCCACCGCGTGCGCTACGTCTCGCCGGTGCGGCTGTTCGTGTTCCTGTGCATCGGTACCTTCTTCGCCGCGAAGCTCGCGACGCCATCCTTCGAAATCGGCAAGGACGACGCCGTGCGCGTCTCTGGCACCGACAACATCGTCATCAACCCGGACGGCAACGAAGGCTTCGAGACGATGGACAGCGTCGAAGCCGTGGAGGCGCGGCTCGCCGAAGTCACGGCCGAGCTGGCCGAGGCGCGCCGCGAAGCCGAAGGCGTGCCTGGGACCACGGCCGTGCTCTACGCCGCCGAGGCGGAAGTGCGCACCGCCGCGGCGAACCGCATCGCGGAACTGCGCGCGGCCGAGGCGCCGGGCGCGAAGGCGCCGGAGACCAGGTCGGCCGCGAACGCGCCATCGGAGCCCGGCTTGAGCGTCGATCCGAACGACGATTCGCCCAACATCAACTTCAACGGCAAGCCCTGGAACGCCGAGACCAACCCGCTGGTGTTCGACACGCTGCCCGAGGGCGCCAACCGCTGGCTCAACGCGCAGATCGGCCACGTGCCGGAGAACTGGAAGCGCGTCCGCGAGGACCCCGACCTGCTGCGCAACGCGTTCTATTCGGCGCTGCCGACCGCGCTGTTCGTGCTGGTGCCGGTGTTCGCGCTGCTGCTGAAGATTCTCTACGTTTACCAGCGCCGGCTCTATATGGAGCACTTGGTCGCGGCACTGCACGGCCACGCCTTCGTCTGCGCGATGCTGCTGGTGCTGATGGCGCTGTCGGCGATCGAATCGCTGCTCGGCTCGCCGGCCTGGCTCGCCGCGCCGATCGGCTGGCTGGAGTGGCTGGCGCTGCTGTGGATGCCGGCGTACCTGTGGCTGCACCTGAAGCGCGTGTATCGGCAGGGCTGGCTGCTGACGACCATCAACTACGCGCTGCTCGGCTTCGCGGAAACACTGCTGCTGTCAGTGGTGGCGGCAGTCGCGTTGATCGCGGCCCTGGTCTGGCTGTAGGCCGGCGGCACGCGGCCGCGGGCCTGCCTCAGGGCGCTGTCGCGGCTTCGGCCAGCAGGCCCGCGCGCGACTCGACCGGCGCGGCCAGCACGCGGCCACGCAGCGCGGCGCGCTGCGCCGTGTTCATCGTCGCCACGCGCGCCGCGAGCGCGTCGCGGGTGGGTTCGCTCAGGGCCTCCAATGCGGCGATCAGCGCCGCCTGCTCGCCGGCCGGCACGTAGGCGAGCAGCGGACGCAGGCCGGGCAGCTGGGCCCCGAGGCGCGGGCCCAGCGCCCAGTCGTGCTGCGCGTCGGCGTCCAGCGCCGCGAAGGCAGCACGCTGCGCCTGCTGCTGCTCCGCCGGCAGGGCCGCCAGCGCCTCGGCGCTGGCGGTCAGCGCGGCGCGCTCGCCGGCATCAAGGGCCGTCCACTCGGCGTACGCCGAGCGCAGGGCCGAGCGCTCCAGCGCGGGCCGCTCAAGCCAGGCCGCGTAGGCCTCGCGGAGCGCCTGACGCCGGGCCAGGTCGTAGCGCGTCCAGGCCTCGGCGTTGGCAACCAGCGCGGCCTGCGATTCGGCATCCAGCGCCGGCCAGGCGCCCTGCACCGGCGCGAGTAGACCTTGCAGTGACGGCGCCAGCGTCGACCAGGCGAGCGTCGGGGCCGGCGCATCGGCCGCCGGCGCCGGCAAGCGCACGCCGCGCTGCGCCGTGTACCAGCTCAGGAAGGCGACACCATCACGCCACGGCGAGGTGGGTGCGGCGTCGAGGAGGGCGAAGTCGGGGTCGACCACCAGGTCTGCTTCGATGTCGCGGACCGGCGCGGCCGAACCCGGCGACAGGGCCGCGGGCGCGGCCGCAGGCGCCGGAGCCGTTGCCGTGGGCGGCGTGGGGCTCTCGCCCGCCGGCGGCCAGATGAAGGTCGCGACCAGCACGCCGAGCAGCGCGATCATGACCACCCCCAGGCCCCACTGCAGCGGGCTGGGACGCCAGCCTGGGGCGCGGGCGATCCCGGGCGGCATCTGCCGCGCCGGCGTTCGAGGGGCGCCGGCCACAGGCGCTGGCGCCGTCTCGCCGCGCGCTTCGCGCTGGAAGGCCTCGTGCCAGCGCATCAGCACGGCGGACCCCACGCCCTGCTCGGCCAGCTTGTCCTCGGCGTCGGCCCAGAGCGCGCGGTACGCCGTTTCCGACAGGCCCATCACCCGCGCTGCGCCCGGCGGCTCCATGCCGGCGACCAGCCGCAACAGCAAGGCGAGGCGGCGCGTGTGCGTCAGGGCGTAGAGCGGATGGGCCGGCGTCTGGCCGGTCGGCCGTCCGAGCTCGTCGCGGGCGAGCAGCAGGCCCCAATAGCGCAGCGGCCATTCCGCCAGGGGCAAGCGCACGGCGCGCTGGCTGAACTCCTCACGCACGGCGGCGAGCAGGCCGTCGTCGTCGAGGGCCGGACCGGCCTGGGCGCGGGCGAGAACGCGCGCGCGCGGCTCAATGCCGCGAAGAAAGGCCGCGAGGGCGGAGGACGTGGAGGCGCTCACCGGTTGGAGTCTAGGCAGGGGCGTCGACGAGGTCACGTTTCGGCCACCGAGGGTGGGCTGTGCGGGTGTCCGCAAATTTCTTCCCTTGACCCGTTGACAGGGGCAAGAACTGCGGCTCCGCCGCGTTTTTCTTGGGCTTGCACGGGCCCCAGTTGTACACACCCCGCGGTTGCCGCCGTTCGCGGTCCGTTCAGGCCGCGAGACACCCCTCCAACAGCCGCGTTTCACACGACAAGTTATTGATCAGAAAGGCGTATTTCAGTTTGACTAAAAAATCATCAAGGCATGGCGAAGCCGCAAGGAACGGGGCCTGCGCAGCCCCCGCCCCATGCCGTTCCACAGAGTTATCCACAGAGCGTGTGGATAAGGCTGGGGTTCGTTTGAAATCAGCGGCTTGTGCCATAAACCTCACCCCGAGCACAGCACTGTGCCGCAACTTCGCCCGCGTCCTCCCGGCGCCACGCCAGCACGGCGCCGGCGCCGTTGCGGCCGCCGCTACACTCGCGCCATGCCGCTTTCCACGCTGCGGGTGGCCCTGCCCCGGCCCCTGCCGACGCCCTTCGACTATCTGCCCCCGGACGGCGCGACGGCCGAGCCCGGCTGGGTCGGCTGCCGCGTGCGGGTGCCCTTCGGCCGCGGCAGCGCGGTCGGCGTGGTGGTGGGCGTCGGCCCCAGCGCGGCGGCCGAAGCCGCGCTGAAACCGGTGCTCGAACGCCTGGACGTCGCGCCCCTGCTCGACGCGGAGCTGTGGGGCACGCTCGAGTTCGCCAGCCGCTACTACCACGCGCCCTTCGGCGAGGTCTGGGCCACCGCCCTGCCCGCGCCGTTGCGCGACGGCGAGCCGCTCAGCGAGCACCGCGCCTTCGGCTGGCGGCTCAGCGCGGCCGGCCTCGGTGCCGTTGGTTCGCTCCGCCCGGGCCGCCCGAAGGCGCTGGCCGAGGCCTGGGCTGCCGCGCCCGAGGCGCTCTGGCCCGAGGCCCGTCTCGACCTGGAGCAGCCCGGCTGGCGCGAGGCCGCGCGCCGGCTGGTGGAGCGCGGATTCGCCGAACGGATGCCGATGCCGGCCGCAGCGCGCGCCATCGGCAGCGGCCTCGTGCTCCATGCCGCCCAGCGCGACGCGGTCGACGCGATCATCGCGGCCATGCACGGGCGGCCCCCCGGGGGCGACGCGCCGCGCTTCGCGCCCTTCCTGCTCGACGGCGTCACCGGCTCCGGAAAAACCGAGGTCTACCTCGAAGCCATCCGCCACGCGTTGGGCCAAGGCCGACAGGCCCTGCTGCTGGTGCCGGAGATCGGCCTCACCGCGCAGACCATCGCGCGCCTGCAGCGCGGCCTGCCCGTCGAGGTGCATGCCCTGCATTCCGGCCTCGCGGACGGCGCCCGCGCCAAGGCCTGGGCGGCGATGCGCAGTGGCGAGGGCCGCGTGCTGGTCGGCACGCGCTCGGCGGTGTTCTGCCCGCTGCCCGACGCCGGCCTGATCCTCGTCGACGAGGAGCATGACGCCAGCTACAAGCAGCAGGACGGCATCCGTTACCACGCTCGCGACCTCGCGCTGTGGCGCGGCCAGGCCCGCGGCGTGCCGGTGGTGCTGGGCAGCGCCACGCCGGCCCTGGAAACGCAGCGCCAGGCGATCGCCGGGCGGCTGACGCGGCTGGTGCTGCCGGCGCGCGCGCGCGCCGGCGCTCGGGCTCCGGCGGTGCGCGTGCTCGACGTGCGCAAGCGCAAACTCGACGCCGGTCTCTCGCCGGAGCTGCTCGACGCGCTGGAAAAAACCCTCGCGCGCGGCGAGCAGGCGCTGGTGTTCCGCAACCGCCGCGGCTACGCGCCGGTGCTGCTGTGCCACGACTGCGGCTGGAGCGCGCCGTGCAAGCGCTGCGACGCGCCGCTGACCGTGCACGCCGGCGGACGCCGGCTGATCTGCCACCACTGCGGCTACCGCGCACCGAAGCCCAACGCCTGCCCGGACTGCGGCAGCCTCGCCCTGCAGCCGCAGGGCCAGGGCACCGAGCGCGTCGAAGAAGCCCTCGCGGCGCGCTTCCCAGACGCCCGCATCGTTCGCGTCGACCGCGACACGACGGCGGTGAAGGACGGCCTCGCGAAGCGGCTCGCCGAACTCGGCGATGGCCCGGGGATCTTCGTCGGCACGCAGATGCTGGCGAAGGGCCACGACCTGCCGCGGCTCACGCTATCGGCGGTGATCTCAATGGACGAAGGCCTGTTCTCGGCCGATTTCCGCGCCGGCGAGCGCCTCGGCCAGCTGCTGGTGCAGGTCGCCGGCCGTGCCGGCCGTGCCGAGCGTCCCGGCGAGGTGATCCTGCAGACCCACCATCCCGAGCATCCGTGGCTGGCCCTGCTGCTCTCGGGCGGCTACGCGGCGCTGTCAGCCGCCCTGCTCGCCGAGCGCGAGGCGGCAGCCCTGCCGCCCTTCGCGCACTGGGCCCTGCTTCGCGCCGAGGCCGCGGAGGCCGCCGACGCCGAGGCCTTCCTCACCGCCGCACGCACCCATTTGCTGGACGCAGCCGGCGACGGCGAACGTGTGCCCGGCCTCGACTGGGCCGGCCCCGTGCCGGCACCGATGCCGCGCCGCGCTGGCCGCTCGCGCAGCCAGCTGCTGCTGCGCGCGAACGAACGCCGCGCGCTGCAGGTCGCCCTCGCCGCCGCGTCGACAGGCTGGTACGGCCTGCCGGAAGCGCGCCGCGTGCGCTGGTCGATCGACGTCGATCCGATCGATCTGTACTGAGGCCGGACGCCTCGACGGAGACCGGAAACACGACGACCGGCACGCGGCCGGTCGTCCGGGTGGCACGGCCGCATCGTGCGCGGCCGGCCAGCGCGTTGGGCGGCTTAGGGCTGCAGTGCCTGCAGCTGCTGCAGCGTCGAGGCGTCGAGCTCGCGCACCTCGCCGTTCGGCAGGGTCAGCGTGGCCGACTTGAACTGCTGCGTCGCCTGGTCCATTTCGATGACGAGGCGGCCCTGCCCCTTGTCGCCGGTGATGGTGAAGGCCATGACGCTCTTGCCAGCCTGCGCCGCCTCCATCACCGCACCCATGTCCATGCCGGCATCGGTGACGGTGCCGAAGTGCTCCTGCACGGCCGGGACATTGGCGACCATGTCCTTGGTGGCCGTGCCCATGGCCTGCATGCCGAAGTAGCCGAGGCCGACGACGGCCGCGACGCCGAGCAGGATCAACACCAGGCAGCCGCCGAGGAACCACGGCCAGAGCTTGCGCTGCGGCTTGGCGGGGGCGGAGGGCGGCGGCGGGAAGGGCGTGCTCATCGTTCGATCCTGTAGGGGTGGTGGGACGCGCCGATGCTAGCAGCCCGAAACGACGACGGCGCCCGTGGGCGCCGTCGTCGAGGCACGGGAACCCGGGTTAGGCCAGCAGCAGGCCGCGCAACTTCTTCAGCGCATTGGCTTCGATCTGGCGCACGCGCTCGGCCGAGACGCCGTACTCCGCGGCGAGGTCCTGCAGGGTGGCCTTGTCCTCAGCGAGGAAACGGCGCTGCAGGATCGCGCGCGAGCGATCGTCAAGGCTCTCGAGGC
>JBOFQO010000167.1:0-2232 GCA_051660925.1 Silanimonas sp.
TGGCTGGATCGCTGGGAGGCGGCGTCGGCGCCGCGCTGAGGCGCGGCGAAGGTCTCACCGGAGAAGCTGCCGGGGGTCCAGCGTGGGCGCTCGTCTGCGTTGGCGATCTCGACGATCGCCCAGGCGTTGAGCCGCGCCAGCATCGCCAACGAAGGCCAATCGATTCCCGGAGCGCGGGGCCTACGCCGGCCGCGCCAGCAGAGTGTCGATCGTCGCGTCCTTTTCCTCCCACAGCCCGTTGAGCCACTGCTGGAAGCGCACGCGGTAGTCGCGATCGTTCTCGTAGTCGCCGCCGACGAGTTCGGCGGGCACCGGGCGCAGGCGCAGGTCGACGCGGATCTCGCGGACCTTGCCCGCCATGAGGTCGACCATGCTCGGCCGGCCCTGCGGATAAACGATGGTGACGTCGACGATGCCGTCGAGCAGCTCGCCCATCGAGTTCATCACCTGCGCCACGCCGCCGGATTTCGGCTTGAGCAGATGGCGGTAACCGCTCTGCGCGAGCTTCTTCGCGTTGGCACGGGTGCCCTCGACGAAGTTCATCACCGACACCGGGATCTCGCGGAACTTCGCACAGGCCGCACGCGCGGTCTCGAGGTCGCGGCGCGCGAGCTCCGGGTTCTTCTGGATGGCCGACTTGCCGGCGCGTTTCATGAAGGGGAAATCGAGCGCCCACCACGCCAGCCCCAGCACCGGCACCCACTTCAGCGAGTCCTTCAGGAAGAAGCGCTGGAACGGGATGCGGCGGTTGAGCACTTTCTGCAGCACCGGGATGTCGACCCAGCTCTGGTGATTGCTGAGCACCAGGTAGCGGCGGGCGCGACTGAAGGCCGCATCACCGGTGACGACCCAGCGAGTCGGGGTGAACGCGGCGATGGCCCAGCTGTTCACCGCGATCCAGCTTTCGCCGAAGGCCGGCATCCAGCGCGACATCGCGGTGCGCGCCTTCTTGAACGGCAGCACGCCCTTGGCGATGGCAAGCGCGAGGATCGGTGCGGCGTGAACGAGCGTGTTGAGGCCGACGAGGGCCGCGGCGGCGGCGGTCTTGAGCCAGGTGAGCAGGGCAAAGCGCATGGCGGGGCAATTCCGGGACACCTGTGCAGTTTAGGGGGCGACGACGGGCGCGGCGTGAGAGCCGGCGGCCGCGGGGCGCAACGTTCAGGAGCTGCAGCTCAGCGCTGAGCAGCCGGGACGATCCTTGGCCCACTCGGGCCGGCGCGCCGCAAAGCGCTCCGCGCCGGGCTGTTCCGCGTACGGGTTCGCCATCACGGCC
Source organism: Silanimonas sp. (assembly GCA_051660925.1). Classification (GTDB taxonomy): domain Bacteria; phylum Pseudomonadota; class Gammaproteobacteria; order Xanthomonadales; family Xanthomonadaceae; genus Silanimonas. The sequence continues at coordinate 1,274 of JBOFQO010000167.1, forward strand.
TGCAGGGCGTGGAGCTCGGACAGATCGCCGGCTTCGGCGGCGTCGATGGCCTGCTGCAGCAGCCAGTTGCGCGGCACATACAGCGGATTGGCCGCGTGCATCCGGGCGCGCCGGTCGGATGGTGTCTGCGCATCGCTGCCCACGCGGGCGGCGTAGGCCTGCAGCCAGTCGACCAGCTCGGCAGCCTCGCGCGCGGCTTTGCCGCGGTTGTAGAGCGCGTCCGCGAACGCGGCGAGCGGGTCAGCGATCGCCGCGGCGATTCCACCCTCGTCGCCCGCCGCGTCACCGAGCGTCCGGAAGAACAGCGTGAAGTCGGCTTCGACGGCCTGCAACGCGGCGAACAGTGCCGACACCCGCGGCGCATCGTCCTCGCGCCACTCGGCAAGCCCGAGCTTGTCGGCCCACATCCGCGACTGCGCGGCCTGGAAGGCTTCGACGTAGGCGTTCATGCCGGCCTGCAGTGGCGCGGCGTCGGGGAACAGCGTGCTGAGTGACGACGCGAGCGCCGAGAGGTTCCAGTGCGCCACCTGCGGCTGCGCGGCGTAGCGGTAGCGCCGCCCTGGCAGGTCGGTGGTGTTCGGCGTCCAGTGCGGATCGACGTCGTCGAGGAAGCCGAACGGCCCGTAGTCGATGGTCAGGCCCAACACGCTCAGGTTGTCGGTGTTCATGACGCCGTGGACGAAGCCCACGCGCATCCAGTGCGCCATCAGCACGGCGGTGCGTCGCGCCACGTCGGCGAACCAGTCGGCGCGCGCGTTCGGGCCGGCCAGGCCGGGAAAGTGCGTCGCGATGGTATGGTCGACCAGCTGCTCAAGCAGCGCGTGCTCGCCGCGCGACGCCGGCAGCTCGTAGTGGCCGAAGCGCAGGAAGCTTGGCGCCGCGCGGCAGACGATCGCGCCGGGCTCGGGCTTCGGATCGCCGCGGTAGAGGATGTCGCGCACCACGTCGTCGCCGCTGGC
>JBOFQO010000168.1:0-3255 GCA_051660925.1 Silanimonas sp.
AGCCGTGCTTCAATCGCACGAATGGGCACGGCCCTCCTGCGCACCTTCATCGACGTCGTGCACCTTGGCTCCTTCGCCGAAGTGGCGCGTCGCCACAACGTCGATCCCTCGCAGGTGTCGCGCGCCGTCGCGACGCTCGAGGAGCAGCTCGGCGCGCGGCTGTTCCAGCGCAGCACGCGGCGGCTTGAGCCGACCGAGGCCGCGCTGCGCTTCCTCGAGCGCGTCGAGCCGCTGGTCGGCGAGCTCGACGCGGCGATGGCCGAGGCCGGCGACAGCGTGGCCGAAGTGCGCGGCACGCTGAGGGTCACGGCGTCGGTCGCGTTCGGCGTGCGCGGCCTGGGGCCGATGCTGCCCGCGCTGCGCGAGAAACACCCCAACCTCGTGCTGGACCTCGTGCTCACCGATGCCGTGCTCGACGTGCTGGCCGAGCGCATCGACATCGCGATCCGCCTTGGGCCGAAGCTCGACACGGGATTGCTCGGCACGCGGCTGATGGGCACGCGCTATCGCGTGGTCGCGAGCCCGGCCTGGGTGAAGCGCCACGGCCGTCCCGCGACGCCATCCGCGCTCGCCGGGCATCGCGTCGCTGCCTTCCCGCTGCCGGGCTTCCGTGAGCACTGGCGCTTCCGCGATGCGGATGGCGAGGTCGAAACGGTCCGCATCGCGCCCGGCCTGCTGATCTCGAACGGCCTCGGGGTGCTGCAGGCCGCCGTCGACGGCCTCGGGCCCACCCTGCTCGCCGACTGGCTGACCGCGGAGGATCGCTCCGCCGGGCGTCTCATTGATCTGTTCCCGGACCACGAAGCCACCGCGACGGAATTCGACACCGCGGTGTGGCTCCTCTACGCCTCGCGCCAATACCTGCCTCTGAAGGTGCGGGCCTTCATCGATTTTGCGAAAGCGTGGTTCGCCAACGGAGCGCGGTGAACGCAGAAAGCGCGTCTTGGTATTTCCAAACGTGATGACGAAGATCAGGAATCATCGTTGGACGTGATGCCTTGCCGGGCGGAGTGTGGCGCCACCCGGAGCCGCAGGGCTCCACACCGAGACCGCCACGATGAACCTCGTCACCGACAACCTGATCATGTACGTCAGCGTCGCCATCGGCCTTCTGGCCTGGGCGACCATCGTCCGCCTGCAGTGGGAGCGCCTGTCCGCCCAAGGCTTCGCCGCGCTGTTCACTTTTCTCGCGTCGATCCATCTGTTCCGTCCGATCGGCTTGATCGCGCTGCTTCCGCAGCACCTTGATCCGGCGCCATTCGGCTTCACGCACGCTTACCTGTTGCAAGTGGGCTGGGGTGACGCCACGGCCGCCGTGCTTGCCGCGATCAGCATTTGGGCCGTTCTCGGCCATTGGCGCGGTGCGCGCCTGTGGGCCTGGGCCTTCGTTCTCGTCGGCACGCTCGACACGCTGAACGCCGGTCCGCAGTTCCTTCTCGCCATCCACGACCAGACCTTGGTCGGCGCGCTCGGCTGGCTGATCCTCACGATCTACGTGCCGGCGCTGTTGGTGACCGAAGCGGTGCTGGTCTGGCTGCTGGTCACGACCAAGGCGCGTTCGACGTCGAGTTCGGCGCGCGTCGTACCGGCTGCCTGAAAAGGCTAGATGCCTGGGATGCGCAGGGCGGGATCCAGCGCGAACTCATTGGCGAAGTAGTCGATCGCCACCCGCACCTTCGGCGACAGGAAGCGTCGCGACGGATACACCGCGTGGATCGGCTGCATCGGCGCTTCGAAGTCGCGCAGCAGCACCTTCAATCGGCCCTCTTCGATTTCGCGTTCGACGAAGTGCCAGACCGGCACGTAGCCGACGCCGAGCCCGGCGAGCACCGCCGCGCGCACCGCCTCGGTGTTGTTGACGTGGATCGGCCCGTCGATCGGCACGAGGATCGGGCCCTCCGGCGTCACGAAGCGCCAGCTCGCACCCGTCAGCAGGCGGTCGTACACGACGCACTCGTGCTGCGACAGCTCACTCGGGTGTTGCGGCGTTCCCTTGCGCGCCAGGTAATCCGGCGTGGCGACCACCACACGGCGGGTCACGCCAATGGCCCGGGCCACCAGGCTGCTGTCGCTCGATTCGCCGATGCGGATCGCCAAGTCGATGCCCTCGGCCACGAGATCGACGAAGCCGTCACCCATCGACAGCGCCACGTGGATCTCCGGGTACCGCTCGCGGAAGCCGCGCAGCCGCGGGATCACGTGCAGCCGCCCGAACACGCCGGAGGACGCCAGCCGCAGCGTGCCCGAGGGCTTGCCCTTGCGATGCCCGACAGCGCTCTCGGCCTCGGCCGCGGATTCCAAGGTTCGCAACGCATGGGCGTAGAAGGTGCGGCCGTCGTCGGTCAGCGTCAGGGCACGAGTGGTGCGCTGGAACAGCCGGCAGCCGAGGTGGGCCTCAAGCGCCGCGATCTGCCGGGAGACCGTGGGCTGCGAGGTCGCCAGGTCGCGGGCCACGGCTGAAAACGAGCCCGCTTCGACGCTGCGGACGAAGGTGGCGTAGAGGGCGAGGACGTCCGACATTCATGCACTCTGCGTATGGAGGTGATGCTTCGAAGCCAGCTTATCGAATCCAATTGCATAGCCCAATGTTCGCTCCACGGACGCGGCGACCGCCCCGCCCGCCACCCGAACCGGAGCCTCCCCATGAACACGATCACTGTCCCCACCCGCGACAGCGTCTCGCCGGCCAACCAGGCCATCTTCGACCAGCTCAAGGCCAACCTCGGCTTCGTACCGAACCTCTACGCCACGCTGGCGCATTCCGAGAACGCGCTCGGCAGCTACCTCGCCTTCCAGAACGCGAAGTCCTCGATCGCCGGCAAGGCCCGCGAAGTCGTCAACCTCGTCGTCAGCCAGGTCAACGAGTGCGCTTATTGCCTCGCCGCACACACCGCCATCGGCGGCATGGTCGGCTTCAGCGCCGAGCAGATTCTTGAGATCCGTTCGGGCCGTGCGTCGTTCGACGCCAAGCTCGACGCGCTGGCCCGCCTGACGCGCAGCATTGCGATCAACCGCGGCCGCGCCGACCAGAAACTGGTCGAGGCCTTCTTTGCCGCCGGCTGGACCACCGCGAACCTTGTCGACGCCATCGTCGTGATCGGTGACAAGACCGTGACCAACTACCTGCATTCGACCACGCAGGTGCCGGTCGACTTCCCGGCCGCGCCGCCGCTGCCGGCCGCGCTGGCCAGCGCCGCCTGAGCACGGAGAACGGCATGAACGCTTCGAACCTGCAGTCCGAACTCGACGCCTTCC
>JBOFQO010000169.1:0-10666 GCA_051660925.1 Silanimonas sp.
CCGAGCGCTTCAAGGTCGGCACGCTCGACCTCACCGGCGGTTCGCCGGAGATGAACCCCGAGTTCCGCTGGCTGGTGGCGGAAGCGCGCGCCCGCGGCCTGCACGTGATGGACCGGCTCAATCCCACGATCATGGAAGAGCCCGGCTACGACTGGGTCGGGCCCTTCCTCGCCGAGCACCGCGTCGAAGCCGTCGCGTCCCTGCCCTGCTACAGCCAAGCGAACGTCGACGAGCAGCGCGGCGACGGCGTGTTCGAAAGCTCGATCCGCGCGCTGCAGTCGCTCAACGCGCTCGGCTACGGCCAGCCCGGCAGCGGCCTCGTGCTGAACCTCGTCTACAACCCCAACGGCGCCTTCCTGCCGCCGCAGCAGGAGAAGCTCGAAGCGGACTACAAGCGCCTGCTCGGCGACAACTTCGGCATCGTCTTCAACCGCCTGTACGCGCTCGCCAACATGCCGATCCAGCGCTTCGGCTCGTGGCTGCAGTCGAAGGGCCAGTTCGAGGCCTACATGGGCAAGCTGCGCGCCGCCCACCGCGACGACAACCTCGGCGCGGTGATGTGCCGCTCGCTCGTCAGCGTCGACTACAACGGCGAACTGTTCGACTGCGACTTCAACCAGATGCTGAAAATGCCCCTCGGCGGCGGCAGCGCGCCCCGGCACCTCGATGATCTGTTGACCGGCGCCGTGCCGGAACGGATCGCCGTGGCCGGGCACTGCTATGGCTGCACCGCGGGGCAGGGGTCGAGCTGCGGCGGCGCGCTGGGCTGAGGCCGGGCGGCGATCCCAGCGATTCGGAATGAAGAAAAGCGCCGCTCGCGTGTAGAAGGGAGCACATCCCCACGCGAGCACGCCCATGTCCCGACCCGTCGCCTCCACCCGCCACCTCGCCGGTCCGCTGCTCGTCCTCGGCCTGTCCGCCGCGATGCTCGCCGGCTGCCAGCCCGCCACCGATGCACCGACGCTGAGCACCCATGCCGTGCCGCCGGCGCGCGCGCAGGCGATCGCCGACGCGATCAACGCCACGCTGGTCCAAGACGCTGAGCATCCGCGCCTCGGTCACGCCGAAGTGGCCGCGCCCGGCACGCTGCTGGTGCGCGCGCCGTCGAGCATGCAGACCTCGATCGCCTCGACGATCGGTGCCCTCGGCGCCGTCGAGGCGGCCGAACCCGTGCAAGTGCAGGTCGAGGCCTGGTGGATCGGCGACGCGCCTGAGGCCAGGCCGCTGCCCGAGGAACTCGCGGGTGTCGCCAAGGCGCTCGGCGGCGACGGCTCGACGCTGCGCGTGCGCGATCACGTCGAGCTCGGCGTGGCCGCCAGCGGGCGGCAGGCGAACGCGAACGGCGACTGGGTATCGATGCTTGTTCGCGCCGCGCCGGAAGGCGACGTGTTCTCCCTCGACATCCAGCTCGGCCAGCTGCGCCCCGACGGCGATCGCCTGGGTGGGGCGCTGCAGTATCGCGGCGACGTCCGCGTGGCGCCAGGCGAGTTCATCGTGCTGACCTCGCGGCCGGACGGCCGCGGCGGCAGCGAGTCGCTGGTGCTGCGGCTGACCCGCTGAAACGCGGATGGCGCTCGACGATGCGCAGCTCGCCGCTTCCTACCGGCGCCTCGAGCGGCCGCTGTACAACGCGCTGTACCGGCTGTTGTGGGAGCCACAGGCCTGCATGGACGTGATGCACGACGCCTGCCTCGCGGTGTGGGCGAAGCGCGCCACGGTCGATGCCGCGCGCGTCGACGCACTGGTGACGGCGGCCGCGCTGAACCTCGCGCGCAACCAGCGTCGCTGGCAGTCGCTGCGGCACTGGCTGCCATGGCGCGACGAGTCGCTGCCAACCCCGTGCGGCGAGGACAGCGCGCTGTCGCAGGCCGAAGCCACCGAACTGCGCACGGCCCTCGAAACGCTGCCGCCGCGCGACCGCGAGGTGCTGGTTCTGGCCGAGTTCATGGGACTTTCCACTGCCGAGATCGCCGACGCCCTGAACATCCCGCCCGGCACGGTGGGCTCGCGCCGCCACCACGCCCTGAAGAAGCTGGCGCTGCGCTACGTGCCCGTCAAAGGAGCCGCCCGCGATGCATGACGACCCTACGCCCACCCCAATGGATCCCGCCCGCCTGCCGGCGGGCTTCCATCGCCAGCTGGCCCCGCCGCCGGGCGGCAGCGCGCGACTGCGACGTTCGCTGGCGTCGGCTGCCGCGCCGCGGCGGACCGCGCGCTTCCCCAAGGGCCTGGTCACGGCCTCGGCGATCGCTCTGATCGCGGTCGCGGCGGTTCCGATGCACGCGGCCCTCGAGCGCCACCATGCCCGTCAGCAGCTTGTCGCGCGGCTAGGTGCCGCGATCGCCGAGGCCGGTCGCCCCGGCCCGGACGTCCGCATCGATGGTGCGCACGTGCAGCCGGTGCCCAGCGTGGTCCCTGGCGTGCAGCTCTATCGGGTCGAGCTCGCGACGCGCTGAGGCGCCCCCTTGAGCCCGGCCTCGGCGCGCATCGGGTATCCTCCGCGCCCTCTCCCGACCCCCTCAGGAACCGCCATGGGCCTCAGCCTTGTCCCGACCGGCCGCGACGTGCCGAACGAAATCAACGTCATCATCGAGATCCCGAAGGACGCCGAGCCGGTCAAGTACGAAGTCGACAAGGACACCGGCGCGATCTTCGTCGACCGCATCCTGTCGACGCCGATGCGCTACCCGTGCAACTACGGCTACGTGCCGCACACGCTGTGCGGCGACGGCGACCCGGTCGACGTGCTGGTGATCCTGCCGCTGGCGCTGGTGCCGGGCTCGGTGATCCGCTGCCGCCCGGTCGGCATGCTGAAGATGACCGACGAAGCGGGCGAGGACACCAAGCTGATCGCCGTCCCGGTGCCGAAGGTCTTCAAGGGATACGAGCACATCAACGACATCGCGCAGGTCTCGCAGCACTGGCTGGAGCGTATCGGCCACTTCTTCGAGCACTACAAGGATCTTGAGAAGGGCAAGTGGGTGAAGGTCGAGGGTTGGGAAGGCAAGGACGCGGCCATCAAGGAGATCCTCGATGGCATCGCCCGCTTCAACGATACGCCGGACGCCGACAAGCCGAAGTTCTGAGCCCAGCCGCTGCATCAATGGAAAAGAAACCCCGGCCTGATGCCGGGGTTTCGCGTTTCACGGCGCCGCTCGACGGCGCATCGGGCTGATTACTCCGGCATCATCACCGTGTCGATCACGTGGATCACGCCATTGCTGGCCGCGACATCGGTCGCCGTGATGGTCGAACCGTCGATGGTCACGGTGCTGCCCGCGACGTTGATGTCGGCATCGGCGCCGTTCACCGTCGTGGCCTTGTCGAGCTTGACGGCGTCGGCGGCGAGCACCCTGCCCGACACGACGTGGTAGGTGAGGATCGACGCGAGCTTCGCCTTGTTCTCGGGCTTCAGCAGATCCTCAAGCGTGCCGGCCGGCAGCTTGGCGAACGCCTCGTTCGTCGGCGCGAACACGGTGAACGGGCCCGGACCGCTGAGCGTCTCGGCAAGGCCCGCGGCCTTGACCGCGGCGACGAGCGTGGAGAACTGCGGGTTGGACGCAGCGACATCAACGATCGTGCCGGCATTCTGCGACTGCGTGGCCGGCGCGGCGGCCTGCTTGTCGCCGTAGTTGCCGGCAACGGCCGGCGCTGCGACCGCGGTGGCAACGGCGAGGGTGAGCAGGGAACGGTGAGCGAACGAAAGCATGGTCGACTCCTTAAACGGGGGACGTGCGAAGTGCACGCGGCGCACAGTGCCGACACGACCGTCGCCTCAGCGTGCGTTTCACGTGCACGCGTTGTCGCGACACAGTGGCGGGCAGGTGACGGCCGTGCACGCGCGCTTCACCGCGAATAGCGACGCTTGTCGTCCCCGAGTCGAGTACGCATCGCCGACGCTCATGCTCCGCGCTGTCCTGATTCCGATGCTCTGCGCTGTCACCGGCGCAACGAATGGCCAAGGCACACCCATGGCCGCCGTGCCGATGACGCCCACATTGAACGCGCGCGTCGCGCTGGTGGCGGACCACGACGCGGTCGCGCCTGGTCAGGCCTTCAAGGCGGGGCTGCGCATCGTGCACGACGCCGGATGGCACACGTATTGGGCCAACCCCGGCGACTCCGGCCTTCCCACGCGCTTCGACTGGACGCTGCCGACCGGCGCATCCGCGGGCGCGATCGAATGGCCGCTGCCGGAGCGCCTGCTCGCCAGCGGACTGACGAATTTCGGCTACAGCGACGCCCTGCTGCTGCCGGTGACGCTGCGCGTACCGGCCAACGCCGCGCCCGGCAGCCGCTTCAAAGCGGCGCTGCGCGCGCGCTGGCTGATCTGCGAGGAGGCCTGCATCCCCGACGAAGCCACGCTCGCGCTCGATCTGCCGGTGGATGCGACGCCGCGCGCGTCCGCAGACGCGGACGACTTTGCCGCGACCGCAGCTCGCGTCCCGGTGCTGCCGCACGCGCCTAGCGGCCACAGCTGGCGCGATGCGACGCACGTGGCGACGCAGATCGACGACGCGGTGGCGATGCTGCGCGGCGCCGCTCGCATCGAAGTATTCCCGCTAACGCCGCAAATCGTCACTTCGACGCGTATCGAAGCGCGGCTGGGCCCCGACGGCGCGCTGCGCTTCCGCCATCCCGCCAGCGAGTACTTCGACCGCATGCCGGCGCGCGTCGACTGGGTCATCGGTGCGCAGGCTGCGGACGGCCGCTGGCACGCACTGCAGCTCTCGCTGCCCGCCGAGGACGCCCGCGCGCCCTGAACCTCGCTTTCCCCGCGTCATCCCGCCCCCAACCACTGGAGTTCCACCATGAAGTCCCTCCTCGCCGCCGCGCTGGTCTCCTCGCTCAGCCTCGTCGGCGCCGCGCACGCCGCGGCCACCGTTGGCCAACCCGCGCCCGCCTTCACCCTGACCGACACCAAGGGCACCACGCACTCGCTGTCCGACTTCGCCGGAAAGACCGTCGTGCTCGAGTGGTTCAATCACGAGTGCCCCTTCGTCAAGAAGCACTACGGTGCGGGCAACATGCAGGCGCAGCAGAACGCCGCGACCGCCGACGGCGTGGTTTGGCTCACCGTGAACTCGTCCGCGCCGGGCAAGCAAGGCCACGTCAACGCCGAGCAAGCGAACGCCGTCCTCGGCGAGTGGAAGGCCACGCCGACGGCCTTTCTGCTCGACCACGATGGCAAGGTCGGCCAGGCCTACGGCGCGAAAACCACGCCGCACCTGTTCGTTATCGATGGCGAAGGCGTGCTGCGCTACAACGGCGCGATCGACTCGAACCCGAGCGCCGATCCGGCCGACATCCCCGGCGCGACGCAGTACGTCAGCGCGGCGCTGGGTGATCTGGCCGCGAACCGCGCCGTCGCGCGCGGCACCACCCAGCCCTACGGCTGCTCGGTGAAGTACTGATCGAACGGTGCGGGCGATCGCCGCGGCGCGACGATCAGCCCAAGCCCAGCACCGCGGGCAGGAAGGCCGCGCCGGCGCGATGCGGGCGCGGCCTTTCGCGTTCCGCGGCCAGCGCGGCGCGGCCGAGCGCGGCAAGGAAGGGCCGGCTCACGGTGTCGTACTCGTAGCGGTCGTCGTTGAGCACGCCGTCAGCGTTGGCGTAGAGGTTCGCGCTGAGCAGCACTTCGCACTGGCCATCGGCATCGGTCAACAGCGCCGTCTCGCCGTGGTGGCCGAAAGCTTCGCCGGTCTTGCCGAACGAGCGGAACCCACGCGGCGCGGCGTCGCGGTCGCCGACCACGAAGAACTTGGCGTAGCCGTCGCCGAATGCCGCCGGCGCGTGCGTGCCCGTGGCCAGCAGCGGCGATTCGCGCGGGAACAGTCCGATGATCCGAAGCAGCGAGAGCCGCGTCGTCGCGCTTAAGCCCCAGCGCTGCGAGCGCCGCGCCACTTCCGGGAAGACCAGCCGCAGCAGCATCGCGTGCGCATCCTCAAGCGGCAGGAAGTTCGCCGTGCTGAAATCCCGCGGGCCTTTGGCGATGCGCCCGCGTTCGTCCATCCAGTCCGCCGTCTTCAGTGCCACGCCGAACGGGAAGGTGCGCGCCTCGGCGCGGCGCGTTTCCGAGGTCCAGCGCGGCACCCAGGCCAGTTCGCCGCCCGGCCCGACTTCCGGCGCCTCAATGCGCGAAGCCACCGTCTGCCGATTCAGGCGCGCGTCCGGGGAGCCGAGCCGCGAGATCAGCCGCACGTCGGCGAAGCCGAGCTCGGCCAGCCGCGCCTGCATCCGGTCGGGACCGAGCACGTCGTAGAGGCGATTGAACGGCACGTTCTCGCTAATGACGAGCATGCGCCACAGCGTCTGCCACACCGGCTCGGCCAGCGGTTCAGCGGCCTCCCAGTTGCCGCTGCGCGGCGCCGTCGAGAGCACCGTGCGCGCGTTGAAGCCAAGGTTCGCCGCTTCCAGCACTTCGGCGAGCAGCAGCGCGATCGGTAGCTTGACGACGCTCGCCGCCGGAAACCAGCGCTGCCGCTGCACGCCAAAGGTGGCGGTGGCGAAGCGTGCGCTGCCGTCCGCTTCGCGCTCGATGCGCGTCAGCGCGATCTGCACCTCGCGCCGCGGATCGCGCAGCACCTCGCGCTGCGCCGCCGGCAGGTGCGCGAACACCGCATCGAACAGCGCCTGCGCTTCCGCGCCCTGCAGGCGGCGGTGGCGGCGTGGCGTGGCCGGCCGAGCTCCCGCCGGCGTCGCCGTGGACTGCGCGAACGCAGGAACGGCCGCGCCGAACAGGCCCAGCGCGGTCATCGCCTTCAACAACGCGCGGCGGTCCATGGCGGCCTCAGTCCAGCTTGACGTTCAGCGCCAGCACGCCGGCCACCAGCATCGAGGACCCGCCCAACACCAGCGCATACACCGGCTGACCGTCGAAGAAGGTGGTGAGCACGAAGCCGAGGATGCTGGCTGCGACGAGCTGCGGGATCACGATGAAGAAATTGAAGATGCCCATGTACACGCCCATCTTCTCGGCCGGCAGGCAGTCGGCGAGCAGCGCATAGGGCAGAGAGAGGATCGAGGCCCAAGCAAAGCCGACGCCGACCATACTGAGGATCAGCCACTGCGGGTCGTCGATCAGGAAGAACGAGATCAGTCCGATCCCTCCGAGCGATAGGTTGATCAGGTGCGAGAGCCGGGCGCCGTAGCGCTTCACCATGATCGGGATCAGGATTGCCGCGAGCACCGAGAACCCGTTGTACGCCGCGAACAGCAGGCCCACCCAGTCGGCGCCGTCGTTGTAGCCCGCGGCCTTCGCATCGGCGGCGCCGAAGTGCACGGAGGTCACCGTTCCGGTGGTGTAGATCCACATCGCGAACAGCGCGAACCATGAGAAGAACTGCACGACGGCGAGTTGCCGCATGCGCACAGGCATGGTGTAGAGGTCGCGCAGGATGTCGCCAAACATGCCGGGCGCGATGCCGCTTCCCATCAGCCATAGCGCGATGCCGTAGACGGCGATGCCGACAGCCAGCAGGTAGAGGTCGCGGGCCAGGCCGAAGTGCCAGATGCCCGCGATCGCCAATGCGCCCATCACGAGCAGCAGCCGGCCCTGGTTGCGGGCGCGCGCACCGTCGATGGTTTTCCTCTCGGGCGAGCGACCGGCATCGAAGGCACGCAGCTGCTCCGGCGGGTACTCGCGAGTGCTCACCACCGTCCACCCGACGGCGAGGAACAGCACCGCGGCACCGGCATAGAACGCGTACTTGACGTTGTCCGGCACGATGCCCGCCGCAGCACTGTTATCGACGCCGACCTGGGTCAGCAGCCACGGGAGCGCGCTGGCCACCACGGCACCGAGGCCGATAAAGAAGCTCTGCATCGCGTAGCCCGTGGCGCGCTGCCGCGAGGGCAGTTGGTCACCAACGAAGGCGCGGAACGGCTCCATCGAGATGTTGATCGAGGCGTCGAGCACCCAAAGCAGGCCGGCGGCGATCCATAGGCTCGGCGAGTTCGGCATCGCGATCAGCGCGAGGCTGGCGAGCACCGCGCCGACGAGGAAGTACGGACGCCGACGGCCAAGGCCGGTCCAGGTGCGATCGCTCAGGTAGCCGACGATCGGCTGCACGATGAGCCCGGTGAGTGGCGCCGCGATCCACAGCATCGGGATCTGGTCCATCTCCGCGCCGAGCGTCTGGAAGATGCGGCTGACGTTGGCGTTCTGCAGCGCGAAGCCGAACTGGATGCCGAGAAAGCCGAAGCACATGTTCCAGATCTGCCAGAAGGACAGATCGGGGCGGTCGTTACCCACCGTCGTGGAGGTGATGCCGCTGGCTGCCATGGATCGTCGACTCCGGGTTTCGCGAGTGTGGCGCCGCCCTTGCAGGCAGCGTGGATCAGTCAGGCCTCAGGCCGCCTGCGCCTTGTAGCCGAGCTTCGCCAGCCGCCCGCCGACAACGGGGATCGTCAGCATCGTGCTGGCCACTGCCATCAGCAGCAGTGCGGTGAAGGCCTCAGCGGAGATCAGCTGCTTGTCGAGCATGATGTTGGCGAAGATGATCATGATCAGCGCCTTGGTCTGCAGCAGCCAGCCGATGATCGAGGCCTCGCCCTTGGCCCAACCCAACCAACGCCCGGCGAGGTGAGCGCCCAGCAGCTTGCCACCGACGGCGGCCAGCAGCAGCAGGGCCGCGACGCCGAAGACCGCGATGCCACCGGAGTCGAAATCGGTGCGCAGGCCGGTGCTGAGGAAAAACACCGGCATGAACAGCATCAGCACCCAGTCGCGGGCCTGATCGAGGATCTGGTGGGTGATCCACTCGTGGTCGATGACGACGCCGGCCATGAAGGCGCCGACCATGAAGTGCAGTCCGCTCCATTCGCCGCCAAGCGCGCACAGCGCCAGCCAGACCAGGGCCACGCCCCAGCGGTCGCGCGGCGCCAGGCGTGGCAGCAGCCGACGCAGCCCGGCCGACAGCAGCAGGAAGACGGCGATAAACAACACCTGGCGGCCGAGGCGCATCGTGTCGAGCAGGATCAGTGCGAGCACGGCCCAGATGGCGATGTCGTCGAGGCTGGCGTAGCGCAGGATCCGCTGGCCGAGCGGCTCGCGCAGCACGCCGAGCTTCTGCATAAACAAGACGAGGATCGGCAGCGCCGTGACGGCGCAGGCCATGCCGATGCCGACCACGGCCTGCCAGGGCTGCGCCAACGCACCCTGCAGCGAGGGCAGCCACCACAGCGCCAGTGCGGCCGCGAGGCTACCGGTCAGCATCGGCATCGTCAGCGCGAGCCCGGCGGTCACCAGCGTGTTCCGGCGGTCAGTCCAGGCGGCCTTCAAGTCGAGCTCGATGCCGGCGAGGAAGACGAAGAGCATCACCGCCCACCAAGCGATGCCGTTGATGCCCTTGATGACGTCGGCGCTGAAGACGTGCGCGTGAAGTTCGGGCGCCAAGGCACCGAGCACGCCCGGGCCGAGCAGGACGCCCGCGACGATCTGCACGACCACCAGCGGCGCCCAGCGGTCGGTCTTGAACACGCGCCAGACCAGCCACGGCACGGTGAAGATGATCACCAGCGTGAGAAGGAAGCTTTCCTTGGCGTCGAAGGCGTGGAACATCGCGATGCGGAATCCGGTGGCGTCGATGGGCAAGCGGCGTCGACGCGAAAAAAAGCCCCCGGCGGTACGGGACCGGCCGGGGGCGCAGAGCCAGAAGGCTTAGAACTTGTAGTTGATGCCGAGCAGGGCGTTGCTGCCGTACTCCACGTACTCCTGCGGACGACTGGCCGTGCCAAAACTCCGAGTGAAAGGCTCGTCGGTCAGGTTGCTGAGCTGGAAGATGAAGCCAAGGTTCTCGAGAGGGCCGTCTTGCACGGTGTAGCTGACCTGCAGATCGACGATCTCTTCAGAACCCACCAGCGACAGTTCGGAGTCGAGGAAGACGTTGACGCCTTCAGCGATGTAACTCGAACGGGTGCGGCGCGTGGCGCGGACGCCCCAGCCGAAGCGCTCCCAGTAAAGCGTGATGTTCGACGTGTACTTCGAGAAGCCTGGGATCTGCGACACGCCGAGGACGGCCGGGTCGATGCTGGTGCGGGTGTCGGTGTAGCTGCCCTGCAGGCCGAAGCCCTCGAGCGGCTGCCACAGCAGGTCGAACGGCAGCGACACGGCGTACTCGAAGCCGGCGATGGTGCCGCCCTCGGCGTTGACCGGACGCGTGTAGAAGCCGACATTCGACGTCGGCAGCACGGTAATCCCAGTGGGGATCGGCAGGCCAGTGAAGTCAAACGGCACCGGCTGACGGGCGACGTAGTTCTTCAGGTCCTTGTGGAAGTAGGCGACCGAGACGTAGCCGCGACCGCCGAAGTACTTCTCCCACGACAGGTCGAGGGCATCCGCCTCCCAAGGACGCAGCGTCGGATTACCGCCCGACGCTTGCCATCGCGCCGGCGAATTGGCCACTGCCTGATCGCGGACAATTTCGTAGTTGAAGCCCGCCGACAGGTCGTCGATGCGCGGACGGGCCACCTGGCGGGCGGCGCCGAAGCGCAGCTTCTGCTCCCACGGCAGGTCGGCAATGAGGTTCAGCGACGGCAGCACATCGGTGTACGTGTCGTTGACTTCGATCGGGGTGCCATTGGCGTTACCGGCGTACGTGAAGCGACCAAAGCCGGTCTGGTCGACGCGCTGCACCTGGACGCCGATGTTGCCGGAGACCGGGAT
>JBOFQO010000170.1:0-16358 GCA_051660925.1 Silanimonas sp.
GACGAATAAGGAGCCCCGGCGTGCTGTTGAGGCGCAAGCCCGAAGGGCGGCGCAGGGACGCGCCGTCGATCCGAGGGGCAGGACGCCCCCTTCGGATCGACCGCCGGAAATCTTGCTGAAGTGGTGACGGGGCGGGCAAGTCTCGCAGCGGGACTCACTGCGGCGAACCGCAGATCAGCCCCCCCATGTCCGCCGATGCGCCCCCGCCGCCATCACGATGCCGAAGCCCGCCAGCAGCGAGACGGCCGAGGTGCCGCCGTAGCTGAGCAGCGGCATCGGCACGCCGACCACGGGCAGGAAGCCGGCCACCATGCCGGCGTTGACGATGACGTACACCGAGAACGTCAGCGCCAGCGCACCAGCAAGCAGCCGGCCGTAGGTGTCGCGGGCCTGCGACGCCAGCCACAGCGAGCGCGCGACGACGAAGAAGTACAGGCCGAGCAGCACCAGCACGCCAAGCCAGCCGAACTCCTCCGAGTACACGGAGAACACGAAGTCGGTGGTGTGTTCCGGCAGAAAATCGAGGTGCGCCTGGGTCCCCTGCCCCCAGCCCTTGCCGCCGAACCCGCCGGAGCCGATCGCGATCTTCGACTGGATGATGTTCCAGCCGGTGCCGAGCGGGTCGGATTCCGGGTCGAGGAAGGTGAGGATACGGTCGCGCTGGTAGGGCATCAGGAACTGCCAACCGATCGGAAGCGCGGCGAGCCCCAACCCAGCGAACAGGCCGATGCGCCACCAGGCGATGCCGGCCAAGAACACCGCGAACACACCCGAGGCGCCGACCAGCAAGCCGGTGCCGAAGTCAGGCTGCAGCACAGTCAGGCCGACGGGGAACCCGATGATCGCCGCGGTGATGCCGAGCGTCCGCCACTGCGGCGGCAGGACGGCCTGGTGCAGGAACCACGCCACCATCATCGGCACGCTGAGCTTCAGCAGCTCGCCGGGCTGCAGGTAGAAGACCTTCAGGTCGATCCACAGATTCGCGCTGCGACCCGTACCGATGGCGAACACCAATCCGAGCAGCACGAGGCTCACGACGTAGGCGAGCGGCGTCCACTGGCGCAGCGTCGACGGGGCGACGCGTGACAGCAGCAGCATCGCGCTTAAGCCCACGGCGAAGCGCGCGGCCTGCTTCACGACGGAAGCGGCATCGCCGCCGGCGCTGGCCTGCACCACGAGGCTGATGCCGATGATCGCAACCAAGCCGAGCAGCAGCGGAAGGTCGAGCTTGTCGAACCAGCGCCAAGCGAAGGCACTCAGGGCGCGGACCAGCACGTTCATTCGCGACGCTCCGGGGCCGCGGGCGTCGCGCCCGCATCGACCGGGGCCGCACCGGCGTCGCGCGCGGTGGGCGCCGCCGCGCCCGCGCCGACGTCACCAGCGTCAACGGCACCTTCCGGCTCTGGAACCGGCACGGCCGGCGGCGGACCGATCCACGCGTCGAAGATACGGCGCGCCACCGGGGCCGCCGCCAGCGAGCCGGACCCGCCGTGCTCGACCACCAGGGCCAGCGCGATGGTCGGTTTCGTGGCCGGCGCGTAGCCGACGAACAGGGCCTGGTGACGCAGGTGGTAGGGCAGCCGGTTGGGATCGAGGCGCTCGGTGCCCTGCCGGCTCACGCGCTGCGCGGTGCCGGTCTTCCCGGCCATCAAATAGTGGGCGCCGGCGGCCGCCCGCGCCGCGGTGCCGGTGGGGCCGTGCATGGTCGCGACGAGGCCGTCGCGCACGGCGGCGAGGTGCGCGGGGTTCTCCGCCACCGGCACGGCCGGCGGCTGCGGCTCGGGAACGCGCGGCGCGCCGAAGCCCGCCTGCGTGGCACGCACCAGGTGCGGTCGCCGAAGCTGGCCGTCGCCGGCGAGCATCGCCGTGCCCTGCGCCAGCTGCAGCGGCGTGGTCACCCAATAGCCTTGGCCGATCCCGGAAATCACCGTCTCGCCGGGGTACCAGGCCTGCCGGAAGCGACGCTGCTTCCACGCGCGGCTCGGCAGCACGCCGGACACCTCGCCGGTGAGGTCAATGCCGGTCGGCCTGCCGAAGCCCATGCGGTCGAAGTCGGCGGTGATGCGGTCGATGCCGAGCTTCATCGCCAAGTCGAAGTAGTAGGTGTTGACCGACTGCGCCAGCGATTCGCGCAGATTGATCGTGCCGTGGCCACCAGCGCGCCAGTCGCGGTACTCGCGCGCCTGTCCGGGCAGACGGTAGGCGCCGGTCGAGAGCACGGTGCTTTCCGGGGTGATGAGGCCTTCCTCCAGCCCGGCCAGCGCCATGAAAGGCTTCAGCGTCGAGCCCGGCGGGAAGCCGCCGAGCACGTTGCGGTTGAACAGCGGGCGCGCCGGGTCTTCGTTGAGCGCCTTGTAGTCGTTGAACGAGATGCCGCCAACGAACAGGTTCGGGTCGTAGCTCGGCAGACTGACCATGGCGAGGATCTCGCCGCTCATCGGCTCGATGGCAATGGCCGCGCCGTGCTGACCCTGGAAGGCCTCGACCATCGCTTTTTGCAGCTCGATGTCAATGCTCAGATGCAGGTCGGCGCCGGGCTTGGCGTCATGGCGGCGCAGCACACGCAGCGGCCGGTTCTCGACGTTGGTCTCGACTTCCTGGTAGCCGACATCGCCGCGCAGCCGCGACTCGTAGTAGCGCTCGAGGCCGGTCTTGCCGATGTGCGGCAGCGCCGCGAAGCGCGACTCGCCGCGCGACTCCATCGCGTCGACGTCGTCCTGGTCGATGCGCCCGACGTAGCCGACGATGTGCGCCGCCAGATCGCCGAACGGATAGCGCCGCGTCAGGTAAGGCACGACCTCGACACCGGGGAAGCGGTGGCGGTCGACGGCGAGGCGGGCGATCTCCTCTTCGGTCAGCCGCAGCTTCAACGCGATCGGCTTGAAGCGCCGCGAGCCCTTGCGGGCGTTCTCGAAGCGTCGGACCTCGTCGTCGGACAGCGCCACGCGCTCGCGCAGCGCAGCGAGCAGTTGCGGCATGTCCTCGACGCGCTCCGGGACGATGTCGAGCCGGTAGGCCGGGGCGTTGTCGGCCAACAGCACGCCGTTGCGGTCGTAGATCAGTCCGCGCGCCGGGACGATCGGGTCGAGGCGGATGCGGTTCTCTTCCGAACGCGTTGCATACACCTCGTGCTGCTGGATCTGCAGCCGGCCGTAGCCCAGCGCGAGGCCCAGCATCGCGGCGCCGACGCCGACCACGGAGACCAGGGCACGGCCGCGGAACTGCTCGCCTTCCGCTGCCGGGTTCCGGACCGGACGGGCGCGCTGCCGCCTCATCGGCCGCCGGCCCGCTCGCGATGCCGCAGGCGCAGCGCGTCCAGCAGCAGGAACCACCACGGCCACACGGCCAGCCCGACCAGCGGCGCCAGCATCTGGCCCCAGCCCGGCAGGCCGGCGCCGGCAATCAGCCGGATCGAGGCCATCAGGGCGAGGTCATTGAGCAGCAGCACGCCGACCGCCGCGGACTGCTGCCACAGCGGGAAGAAACGCAACTGCGCGCGGAAGCGCTGCACCAGGAACACCAGCACCGCCATCCGCAGCGCCTGCTCGCCAAGCAGGGTGCCGGCGACCACATCGGCCAGCAGCCCGACCCCCCAGGCCAGCGCCATGGCGCCGCGGCCCGGCGATTCCAGCGCCCAGTACACCAGGGCCAGCGCCAGCACGTGCGGGCGCAGCGTGTCGAACGGCGCCGGCAGCGGCAGCACCAGGAACAGCAGACCCACGACGAGGCTGCCGAGCCGCAGCCAGACGGGCGTGTCGCGGTTCATTCCGCGCGCTCCGCGGGTGCGGCGGTCGAGGCAGCCGGGGTGTCGGCGGCCGGAGCGGCTTCCGCAGCGGCCGGGTCCACCGGCGGCTCGGGATCACGGTAGCCGGGCGGGATCGGCGGCCCGACCTCGACGTCGATCTCACCGCGCATCACCAGCAGCACTTCTAGGCCGCGGTCGAGCTGGGCGGCCGGCGTCACGTCCGCTACGAGGAAGAGGCGGGTGTCGTCAGGGCCGACGGCGCGCACCGTGCCAACGGCGAAACCCGCGGGAAAGCGACCGCCGATGCCCGAGGTCACCAGCAGGTCGCCTTCGCGGATGTCGGCCGATTGCGGGACGTTCGGCACGCGCAGGCTGTCGCTCTTGCCCGTGCCGACGGCGACGAGGCGCAGGCCGGTGCGGACCACCTGCACCGGCACGGAGTGGCTGGCGTCGGTCAGCAGCAGGGCGGTAGCGCCGTGCTCCGACACCTGCACGACCTGCCCCAGCATGCCGCCGGCATCGATCACGGCTTGCCCCACCTCGACGCCCTCGGCGCTGCCGCGATCGAGTCGTACGCGCTGCCGCCACGGGTCGAGGTCAACGTCAACGATGCCGGCCATCTGCACCGCGAGGCGGAAGTCGCCCGTGCCACCCAACAGGGCGCGAAGGCGCTGGTTCTCGCGAGCCACGGCCTCGAGGCGGGCGAGCTGCGCATCGCGCAGCTGCAGCTCACGGCGCAGCTCGACGGTTTCGTCCGCCAGCACCTGCTGACGCGACAGCGCCGTGTCGGCCCACTGCCACAGCGCGGCCGGCAGGGCGGCGAAGCGCCACACCGGCTCGACCGCCGTGGACAGCGCGCCACGCACCTTCGGCGACAGGTCGCCGCGGTGGTCGGCCACCATGAGCACGGCGGACAGCGTGATGCAGGCGAGCAGCGGCAGCGTGCCGGCGGCCGCTTCCGAGAGCTTCGGCGCTGGCGAGCCGGACTGGATCACAACCGAGGGTCGGCGTGGCTCACTCCGGCGAGAAGAACTCGTTGCCGGTCATGTCGACCAGCTCGAGCGCACGGCCGCCGCCGCGGGCGACGCAGGTCAGCGGGTCGTCAGCGACGTGCACCGACAGGCCGGTCTCTTCCGAGATCAGCTTGTCGAGGTCCTTCAGCAGGGCGCCGCCGCCGGTCAGCACGATGCCGCGCTCGGCCACGTCGGCGCAGAGCTCGGGCGGGGTCTGCTCGAGCGCCTGCTTCACCGCGGTGACGATGCCGGACAGCGGCTCGTGCAGGGCCTCCAGCACTTCGGCCGAGGTGATCGTGACGTTGCGCGGCACGCCCTCGGCGAGGTTGCGGCCCGAGATCTCCATGCTGCGGGCCTCTTTCTGCGGGTAGGCGCAGCCGATCTCGAGCTTGATGCGTTCGGCCGTGGCTTCACCGATCAGGGTGCCGTGGTTACGGCGCACGTAGTTGATGATGCCTTCGTCGAAGCGGTCGCCGCCGATGCGCACCGACTGCGAGTAGACGATGCCGTTGAGCGAGATCACCGCCACCTCGGTGGTGCCACCGCCGATATCGATGACCATCGAACCCGACGCTTCGCCCACCGGGATGCCGGCGCCGATCGCCGCAGCCATCGGCTCCTCAATCAGGAAGACGTCGCGGGCGCCGGCTTCCAATGCCGACTCCTTGATGGCACGGCGCTCAACCTGGGTCGAACCGCAGGGCACACAGATCAGCACGCGCGGGCTGGGGCGCAGCAGACGGCTGGTGTGCACCTTGCGGATGAAGTGCTTGAGCATCTCCTCCGTGTAGGTGAAGTCGGCGATCACGCCGTCCTTCATCGGCCGGATGGTCATGATGTTGCCCGGGGTGCGGCCCAGCATGCGCTTGGCCTCGGCGCCGACGGCGGCAACCGACTTGGCCGAGCCCACGCCACGGTCCTGGCGGACGGCGACGACGGACGGCTCATTGAGCACGATGCCCTGCCCGCGAACGTAGATCAGGGTGTTGGCCGTGCCGAGGTCGATCGACAGGTCGTTGGAAAACAGGCCGCGGAGCTTCTTGAACATCGGGGATTGGGCCGGAAAGTCGCTGGAAACAAGCGTGCAAGAGTACCAACCGCGCGCCCTGCCCTACAAGGAAAAAGCCCGTTAATGCGGGTATCCTTCGCGCCCCGCCCGGCGCCCCGGGCCCGCTCGCCCCGCCCTTCCGCGGCAGGGCACGACCGACCCTGAGGACTGTCCCCGATGACTGCTGCCCTGATCTGCGGCTCGCTGGCCTACGACACCATCATGGTGTTCCCGGACCAGTTCAAGAACCACATCCTGCCGGACAAGGTGCACATCCTGAATGTGTCCTTCCTCGTGCCGCGGATGCGCCGTGAGTTCGGCGGCTGCGCCGGCAACATCGCCTACAACCTGCACCTGCTGGGCGGCAAACCGTTGCCGATGGCCACCGTCGGCGCCGATTTCGGCCCTTACCGGGCGCATTTCAGCGACCTCGGCATCCCGCTGACGCACGTCAAGGAGATCGCCGACCTGTACACGGCGCAGGCCTTCATCACGACGGACCTCGACGACAACCAGATCACCGCCTTCCACCCGGGCGCGATGATGCGCAGCTACGAGAACCACGTGCGGGATGTCCCTGGTGTGGGCTTCGGCATTGTTGGGCCGGACGGCTACGAGGCCATGCTGCAGAACTGCGCCGAGTTCGCCGAGTGCGGCATCCCCTTCATCTTCGACCCCGGCCAGGCCATGCCGCTCTACAACGGTGAGGAGCTGCGGCGGATGATCGACCAGGCCACCTACGTGACGGTCAACGACTACGAGTCGAGCCTGCTGCAGGAGCGGACCGGCTGGTCGGCCGAGGTCATCGCCAAGAAGGTGAAGGCCTACTTCATCACCCGCGGCCCCAAGGGCTCCGAGGTGCACACCCCGGACGGGATGATCCACATCCCCTCGGCCACCGCGATGCGGGTGGTCGACCCGACCGGCTGCGGCGACGCCTACCGCGCCGGCCTCATCTTCGGCTTCATGAACAACCTCGACCTCGCCACCTCGGGACGCATCGCCAGCCTGATGGGCGCCCTGAAGATCGAGCACCTCGGCCCGCAGAACCAGCGCTTTGACTACGCCGAGTTCGCCGAGCAGTTCCGCCAGCAGTTCGGCTACGCGCTCTGACGGCTGGCCGCGGCCGCCGCAGGCTGCCCTGCAGCCGCGCCGCGTAGGCGTTCGCTCTCCCTGAAAACGCCCGCCCCTCGGCGGGCGTCTTCTTTTGGAATCAAGGATTTGCACCAACCACACCCCTAACGCGGGGTCCCAGGCACTGGACTTGAGGTAAAGGAAGTATTAAATGTTGACTCTGGTCACACGCGATACACATGCGCTTGACCCGGCGTTGACGCGGCAGCGTTCGCCAGCTCGCCCTCCTTACCGTTTTCACCCAAGGACCACCCCAATGACGCAACGCAATCCGCTCGCCGCCAGCGTGAAGAACGCGCTGATGCTCGGCCTCGCGGGCACCGCCGCCTTCGCTGGCCAGGCGTATGCCCAGGCTGCCCCCGCAGCTGAAGAAGCCAAGACCCTCGACACCGTCGTCGTCACCGGTACGCGCATCCGCCGCGTGGACACCGAGACGGCGACGCCCGTCTTCACCATCGACAGCGCCTCCATCGAGCGCACGGGTGCCGCGACGATCGGCGATTTCCTCCAGGACATCCCGGCGATCTCCGGCGCCGCGACCAACCCGTCCGTGAACAACGATGGCGGCGACGGCGCCGCCACGGTCTCGCTGCGCGGCCTGACGGACGAACGCACGCTGACACTGCTCAACGGTCGCCGGATGGTCTACAACGACATCAACTCGATCCCGATGGCGGCCATCGCCCGCGTCGAGGTCCTGAAGGGCGGCGCCTCGGCCATCTACGGCTCCGATGCCATCGGTGGCGTGGTCAACTTCATCCTGAAGCGTGACTTCGACGGCGGCGAGCTGTCGGTGGGCTACGGCGAGTCGGGCGAAGGCGACGCCGAGCGCACCACGGCGAACGTGACCTACGGCTGGTCCGGCGAGCGCGGCAGCGCGCTGCTCAACCTCAACTACAACGACCAGCGCGAAGTGCTGGCGGCGGATCGCGAGTACTCGCGCAACGCGCTGACGCTCTACTCCGGCACAGTCACCATCGGTGGTTCCAGCCGCACGACCACCGGTCGTTACTCGGTGCCGCGCGCCGACGCCGTGGCCAATGGAATCACCTGTGGCGGCACGGGCAGCGCCGTCAACCTGACGCGCATCGCCGGCCGTCCGGGCACGCAGTGGTCCGACTTCCGCTGCTTCAACAACGCCACTGACCTGTTCAACTACCAGGCGGTCGGCAACCTGCAGCTGACCCCGCAAGAGCGCGCCGGTGCGTTCTTCTCCGGCCGCTTCAACGTCAACGACAACGTCACGGCCTACGCCGAGATCTACAACCAGAGCACCCGCTCCTACGGCCAGATCGCTCCGCTGCCGTTCGACGCTCGCGTCGGCCAGGATGAAGTCGCCATCTCGCCGCAGAGCGTGTTCTGGCCCTTCGGCAATCTCACGACTCCGGCGGACCCGATCAACGGCTTCCCGGCCGGCAGCCTTATCGGCAACGACCTGCGTCTGCGCCTCTCGGCCATCGGCAACCGCCGCTTCTCGTTCAACACCGACGTCACGCAGATCTCGACCGGCTTCGAAGGGGCGATCGGCGACAGCTCCTGGTCGTACGACGCCGGCATGACCTACGGCAAGCTCGAGCAGGAAGCCACCTCGACGGGTTACCTGTTCACGCCCGCCCTCGCCGACGCGCTGGGTCCGTCGTTCCGTGATTCGACCGGCGCCCTCCGCTGCGGCACCCCGGCCGCGCCGATCGCGAACTGCACCCCGGTCAACTTCTTCGGCGATCTGTCGTCGGCGGCCGACCAGGCGGCGCTGGCGCGCATCTCGTCGCCGTCGGTCAACAAGACCGACGCGACGCTGAAGAACTTCTACGCCAACGTGTCGGGCGACCTGTTCGCCCTGCCGGCCGGCACCGTGGGCGGCGCCTTCGGCGTTGAGTACCGCGAAGAGTCCTCGGCCTTCGAGCCAAGCTTCCTTGCGGTCGTCGACCCCACCAACTACACCTGCCTGATCTCGTCGGAGGCCTGCACCACTCGCTCCGTGGGCGAGTTCGACGTGACGGAAGTCTACGGCGAAGTGCTGTTCCCGCTGCTCGCCGACGCGCCGTGGGCGCAGAGCCTGAACGCGATCGCGGGCGTCCGCTGGTCCGATTACTCGACCTTCGGCAGCACCACGAACTGGAAGGTCGGCATGGAATGGCGTCCGATCGACGGCCTGCTCGTCCGCGGCACCGTCGACAAGGTGTTCCGCGCGCCGACGATTGACAACCTGTTCCAGGGTGACTCCGCCTCGTCGGACAGCTTCTCCGATCCTTGCCGCGGCTGGCGCGGCGCACCGGTGGGCAGCCCGCAGCGCCTCGCCTGTGCCAACGTCCCGACCGACGGCAGCTTCGTCCAGTCGGACACGCAGCTCTCGGCGATCAAGGGCGGCAACGCAACGCTGCAGCCGGAAGAAGGCAAGGTGTTCACCTACGGCGTGATCTACGACCCGAGCTGGCTGGAAGGCGCGTCGATCTCCGTCGACCTGTGGCGCATCTATCTGAATGACACCATTGGCACCGTCGGCACGCAGACGATTCTGAACAACTGCTTCAACAATGGTCAGTTCTGCAACCTGTTCTCGCGCAACTCGCAGGGCGAGATCATCCGGCTGTTCGACCGCAACGCCAACGTCGGCCGCACGGACACGAAGGGCGTGGACTTCGGCGTGAAGTACCGCCTCGAGGACACCGACTGGGGCAGCTTCCGCTTCTCGCTCGACACGACTTACACCGCCCAGTACGACGTCAAGACGATCGTGCTCGGCCAGGTGGTCGCCCAGCAGTACCTCGCGGGCACGTTCCTGTCCTCGGCCAACGGCGGTCTCGGCAACTACAGCCGAGTCCGCGCGCTGGGCGCGCTCGGCTGGGAGATGGGCAGCTGGGACGCTCAGTGGACCGCGCGCTACGTGAGCGGCTTCAGCGTCGGCGCGGTGTTCCCGAACACCCGCACCAACGTTTGCGCCGACCTCGGCCTGGCCATCGTTGCCGGCGGCACGCCGGGCTGCCAGTTCGACCGCGGTGCGCAGACGTACCACAACCTGCAGGTCGGCTATAACGTCGAGTCTTGGAACACGAAGTTCCAGTTCGGTATCGACAACGCGTTCGACAAGCAGCCGCCGATCATCTACCAGAACAACTCGCTCAACGGAAACACCGACGAGCGCACGTACGACACGGTGGGCCGCTACTTCTGGGCCACCGCGACCGTCAAGTTCTGATCGACGATCAACAGGCGTAACTGAAGACCGCGCGGGGCGACTCGCGCGGTCTTCTTGTTTGGTGACATCGATGCGGGAGCAAGGGACCTTAGGAACCCCCTTCCGGACAGCCCTAGTCCAGCGGGTAACCGAAACGCTCGGCCCACGGCGCAAGCACCTCCAGCACCTCTCCCTCGAACCAAGGCCGCCAGGCCTGCCAGCGCCCCACCGCTCGGCGGTTCACCGGCTGCACGACCTGCGTGTAACTCGGCGTGCTGATGACACCGCGGGACTTCGCGCGTTCGGTGAAGCCGAGCAGCTCGTCGCGCCAATCCAGCCCGAGGAAGGCAAACAGCCGTCGGCCCTCGCCTTCTACGTCGGCGACGAGGTCCTCGTAGCGCAGTACATGGGTCGGCACGCCGATAGCGTCGCGGAAGGCGAAGTAGGTGCGGAACACGCGGTCGTACATGCGCGCGGTGCTCGCCAGCGTCTCGAAAGTGACGGCGAAAGCCGGCGCGCGGAAATTCTGCATCCAACACGAGAGCACGACATCGCAAGGATGGCGTAGGGCCAGCACGGCCTGGGCGTCGGGGAAAACCGCAGCCACCAGCGGCAGACGCACGAGGTACAGCGGGTTCTTGTCGACCGGGCGACGCGCACCAAGATCGGGACGCTGCCGGGCGACGTCAGCGAAGTAGCGCGCGCGATCGTCGCGCCGCCGTTCAGCACTCATCGTCGCGAGGCCGTCGGGGTAGCCCGGCGGCGTGGCGTTCATTCGCGTGACCAGCCGCTGCAAGAAGGGCTGCTCGTCGAACGAGGCAAGCCCTGGGTGCGCGTCGAGCAGCTGTTCGAGCAGCGTGGTACCAGAACGCGGGAAGCCGACCACGAACAACGGGTCGCGGCGCCCATCGTCGGCGCCGTCGCGCACTCCCGTCGGGAAACCGGGCACGGTGCGATCCAGGGCCGCCAGCAAGCCGTCCTCTCGCATCAGGTTCGGGTGCGCGGCGTCGACGTGGGCGCGTCGCTCGGCGTGGCCTTGGGAGAAGGCCGCGAACGCGGCGGCATGGTCCTTCATCTCGACGCAGGCCTTACCCAGCTCGAAGCGCAAGTGCGTGCGCAACGCCGGATCGCGAGGTGGAGCGGCGAGTACCGTTTCGAACAGCGCGCGCGCGAGGGCCGGGTGACCACGACGCGCGGCGAGGCGGGCATCGAGCTGCAATAGCGCGCTAGCCACCTCCGGATGGCCGTTGGCGCGCACTTCATCGACGCGGGCGCGGACCGATTCGGCCTGGTCCAGCCGATTGCTGCGCTCGTGGCACGTGGCCAGCCCGATCAGCGCACTGGGCTGTTCCGGGTCCTCGTGCAGCAGCGCTTCGAAGGCCCTCTGCGCCTCGGCATAGTGCGCGAGGTTCAGCTGGATTTCGGCGGCCTCGACGCGCAATGGCACGGGCAGGGCCGGATCGCGCAGGCGCGCCAGCGTCTCAGCGGCTTTCTCGTTCTCGTCGAGGGCGAACAGCACCCGCGCGCGGAACAGCAGGAACTCCGCGTCGAGGGCGTCCTGCGCCAGCGCACGGTCGATGCAGGTGAGTGCCGGCAGCGGCCGGCCGTGGGCAAGCTCGGCCCGAGCCAACGCATAGAACAACCCGGCGCTCCGGTCGCCGATTTGGAAGGCACGCTGCAGCGGCGCGAGCGCGTCCTGCTCGCGACCGAGCTCGCAGAGCGCGTTGCCCAGGTTGGTCCAGTGTTCGGGCACCCGTGGCTGCTGCCCGGCGAGGCGTTCGAACAGCGGCAGCGCCTCCGCCGCACGGCGCTGCTGCGCCAGCGCCAAGGCGAGGACAAGCAGCCAATCGACGGCGGCGGCGTCCGAGGGAGAGACGTCGCCGTCGTGGGCCGACAGCGCCGCGCGCGCCAGCGCTTCGGCCTGCAGCACCTCACCGCGCCCCAACGCGTCGAACGCCGCGTCGGAAGCGGCCCTCCCCGCCTTGGCGTCTGTGTCCCGGCCTGCGGTCATCGGGGCTCCTTGTCTATTATTCGCATGCGGCAGCGCGCCGCATCGTAAAGGAATCCCGTGATCTCGGCCCCCGACCCGCGCGACCGCCTCTCGCGCTGCGTGCAGGTCTTCGACGACGCCCTCCCTGCGCCGGTGTGTGAGCAGCTGGTGCAGGGCTTCGAGGCGCTACGTGCCCAGCAGATCGTGAACGGCCGGCAGCGCCGCGACTGGCTTTCGGGCAGCGCGTGGACCGAGCTCGATATCGGGCCGATGTGCGATGCCAGCTTCAAGGCGTCGCTGATGGACGGCGTGATGCACTTCCTCGGCCGCTACAACGAGCAGCTTGGCCTGACGATTCCGGTCCCGCCGACGGCGAAAACCAGCGAGTGGATCCTGAAGCGCTACCGAAACGGTGGCGATGAGCGCTTCCAGCCACACTTCGATTCGATCGGCGCGGTGGCGAACCGCTACTTGGTATTCCTCTGGTACTTGAACGATGTGGCCGAGGGCGGCGAGACCGCCTTCGTCGACCTCGACCTCGCGGTGAAGCCCAAAACCGGTCGCTTGCTGGTTTTCCCACCGTACTGGATGTTCCAGCACGAGGGCCGCCCGCCCGTGAGCGGCGACAAGTACATCCTGTCCACCTACCTGCTGTTCTGAGGAACGCGCCGCGATGAGCATCCCGACCCTCGCCGCGCTGGCGCGCGCCGTTTACGAACTCTCAAGCGACCTGCGAGCGTTCGGTCCACAGGCGGACGCCGTGCTCGCCGGCATGGGCGGCACCGAGACGCAGGCACAGGCCTTGCTCGCACACGTCCACTACCTGCGCCAACAACTGGCCGCGGCGCGACCGGCGTGGCTTGCCGCGCAGCGCGAACGCCTTGGCCTCGATCCCGCTGCTCGCGGCTTGAAGCTGCACGTGGGCTGTGGCGGCCACGCCCTGCCCGGCTGGGTGAATCTCGACGTGCACCCGGCACCGCTGTGCTGGAACGTGCACTGGGGCCTCCCCTTCGCCGACGGGGCGGCGACGCATGTGTTCGTCTCGCACCTGTTTGAGCACCTGTTCTTCCCGCACGACGCCATGGCTTTCCTCGCCGAGCTCAAGCGCGTGCTCGCCCATGGCGGCCGTGTGCGGATCGTCGTGCCCGACGTGGCGCAGCTCGTCGACGCCTACCAGCGAGGCGACCGCGAGTTCTTCGCGAAGCGCGCCGCACACTGGACGAATGCGCGCGGCGACGGACCGCTGCTGGCGCAGTTCCTGAACTACGCCGGCGCCGGCCCTGACCCCGGCTATCTCTTCGAAGCACACAAGTTCGGCTACGACTTCGACACGCTAGCCGCCCTGCTGCGCGAGGCCGGCTTCGAGTCCATCGTGCGTAACGGCTTCATGCAGAGCGACGACCCATCGCTGCGGCTGGACGACCAGAGTGCGGTGGCTGGTGCCGAGCACGGCGGCGGGCACTACTCGCTGTTCGTCGAGGCGGTCGCGCCAGCGCCGGTGACCGCTGTGGCGGTCAACGCACCGCCCACGCCCATAGTGGACGCCGAAGCCCTGCGCCAGCGCGCACAGGTGGCCATCGCCAAGAGCCGACTGCCGGAGGCCGAGTCCGCGTTGGCTGAGGCCCGCGACGCCGATCCGGCCGATGCGCAGACGGCGCGCCGCCACGGCGTGGCGCTGATGGCTCTACGCCGTTTCGACGAATCAGAAGCCGCCTTCCGCGACGCCATCCGCCTCGACGCCCGGATGCCTGCCGCGCATCTGCAGCTCGGGCGTCTGCTTGAATCGACGGGCCGCGTTCGCGAGGCGGTGGGCGCCTACTTCCGCGCGCTGACGATCGCGCAGTCGCGCGAGCAATGGCTGGATGAAGCGAGCACGCCGCCCGGCCTGCGCGCCGACGTACTGCACGCGATGGCGATGGTGCGCGAGCAGCGCGTGCCCGTATTGATGGGTCTGATGGAGCCGCTCGAGGCCCGCTTCGGCCGCGAGGCGATCACGCGCGTGCGCGCCGGCCTGGCCCATTGGCTCGGCGCGGAGTCGCATCCGCCCATCGACGCGCGGCAAGCGCCGCGCTTCCTGCACATTCCGGATCTTCCCTCGCCGCCCTGGTTCGATCCGGCCGTCGTTCCCTGGCTACCGCAGCTCGAAGCGGCCTTCCCGGCGATGCGCGAGGAAGCGCTGGCCGTGCTCGCCGCGCGCGAAGGCGTGCAGCCTTTCCTCGCCGCCACCGACAGCGCATCGCTTGAGCCCTACCTCGGCGGTGGTGCCGAGGCGCGTTGGGACGCATTCTTCTTCTACCGCGACGGCACGCATCATGCTGCGAACGCCGTGCAGGCTCCGCGCACGTCCGCCGTGCTCGAAAACCTGCCGCTGGTGCGCATCCGCGAGCACGCGCCGGAAATCTGCTTCTCCATCCTCGCGCCCGGAACGCACATCAAGCCGCACCATGGCGTCACCAATGCGCGCATCGTCGTCCACCTTCCGCTGGTGGTGCCGGAAGGCTGCACGCTGACCGTCGGCGGCGACGAGCGCCAATGGTGCGAAGGCCGGGCCTGGGCCTTCGACGACACCTTCCTGCATGAGGCGCGCAATGCCAGCGGTGAGACCCGCGTGATCCTTCTGATGGACGCTTGGAACCCGCACCTCACGGAAGCCGAGCGCGTCGCCGTCACCGAGATCGTCGAGGGCATCGGCGCGTTCAACCGGGGGTGACGGGATGCGCCGCGGCGCCTCGACGGTGCTCGCCAAGGAACAGCGTTTCTGGCTTCGCTTCTATGTCGCCGAGCGGAAACTCATCCGCCCAGGAGCGCACGCTCGTCGTCCCCGAGCATCCGCCACTCGCCGGCCGCGAGCCCGAGCGCGTCGAGCGTCAGCCCGCCGATCGCCTCGCGATGCAGGGCGACTACCGCGTTACCGGTGGCGGCGAACATCCGCCGCACCTGGTGGTAGCGGCCCTCGTGCAGCGTCAGTCGCGCCTCGCGCCGGCCCAGGGCCTCGAACGCCGCGGGCAGCAGCGGCTTCGATTCGCCTTCGAGCATCAGCGTGCCGGCGGCGAACAGCGCGCCCTCGTCGCCGCGCAGGTCTTCGGCCAACTGCGCGCGGTAGACCTTCGGCTGGTGGTGCTTCGGGCTGGTCAGGCGATGCAGCCGCTGGCCGTCGTCCGTGAACAGCAGCAGGCCCGAGGTGTCCTTGTCGAGCCGCCCCACCGGCGAAACGATCGGATCACGCGCCTTCCAACGCGAGGGCAGCAGGTCGTAGACGACGCGCCCGGGGTCCTTCGTCGAGCAGGTCACGCCGATCGGCTTGTGCATCGCCACCAGCAGGCCATGCGGCGGGTCGAGCGGCGCGCCGTCGATGCGCACGTCGGCGTGCGGCAGGCGATGCCCGTCGCGCGGCGGCGCGCCCTCGCCCACTTCATCGTCGACATACAGCGCTTCGCCGCCGGCATCGGTGGCCCGGCCCTCGGCGATGAGCGCTTCGACCTCGCGCCGCGTGCCGTAACCGAGCGACTGCAGGTACTGCCGCAGCTTCGGCACCTTACCGCTCAAGCGTTTGGCTCCCAGGCTCGGTAGACCTTGAAGCCGCCTTGTTCGACGAGCAGCTCGCCGCGGCCGAACACCTCGCGCAACGCGTCCTCATAGGGCAGGTGGCGGTTGGCGACCAGCAGCAACTGGCCGTCGCGCTGCAGCGCGCGCGCGGCCGATGCGATGAAGGCGCGGCCCAGCGCGGGGACGCCACGGCTGCCGACGTGGAAGGGTGGATTGCAGACCACAGCGTCGAAGCGCCCGGGCACGCCGGTGGCCACGTCGTGCCAGTGGAAACGCACCGGCACACGCGCGCCGTCGAGGTTGCGTCGCGCCAGACCCAGCGCGCGCGCCTCCGCCTCGAAGAGGTCGACTGACCGCACACCGGGGCAGCGCTCCAGCACCGCCATCGACAGCAGGCCGGTGCCGGCGCCGAGATCGGCGATGGCGCCATGCAGCGTCGTCGGCAGATGGTCGATCAGCAGCGCGGATCCGGCATCGAGGCGCCCCTCGTTGAACACGCCCGGTCGCTGCCACACCCCGCTGGCGTCATCGCGACGCGGCGCGTCGGCAGCGAGCCAGCGCTCGAGTTGTGCTTGCGCATCGCCATCGAGCGTGGCCGGCCGCGGTACGGCCCAGAACGCCCGGCCGTGCGCCTTGCTGATCTGTCCCGCCAAGGGCAGGAGCACCGCGAGGTCCTTCTCGAAACTGCGCGCGCCTTCGTCGTTGAG
>JBOFQO010000171.1:0-8385 GCA_051660925.1 Silanimonas sp.
CGCGCGAGGCGCGATCCTGGTCGCGGACGTCGGGCACGGCCTGCGGGGTCTGCGGGGCGGGCTGCGGCTCGACCACGGCATCCTGCGGTGCGGGCTCGGGCTCGGGCTGCGGCGGCGGGGCGGCCTCCTCCTCGACCGGCTCGGGCGCGGCCGGCGGCGGCGTGGCCGCACTCGGGCGCTCGCGGTCGCGCACCGACGCGGCCTGCACGAGCTCCACCTCGATCGGCGGGCCGGCGACCGATAGCACTTCCGGCGCCGGCGTCCACAGCCACGCGAGGAAGCCCATCAGGACAACGAGCAGGTGCAGGCCGACCGCGAGGCCGACGGCGATGCCCGTGTCTTCGGGACGCTCGCGCATCAGCGCTCCGTCGCCCTCGGCTCGCTCATCAGCGCGGCCTTCGACACGCCCGCACCCTGCAGCAGCTCCATGGCTTCCATCACGGTCTGGTACTGCAGCTCGCGATGCGCGGCCACGAAGACCGGCGTATTGGGATTGGTCTGCACGAAGGCGCGGATGCGGTTGCCGAGCTCCTCACTCGACATCGGCGTGTCGGCACCATCACCGAGCTTCAGCGAATAGCTGCCGTCGCGGGCGATCGAGACGACCACCGGGTCCTGGGCCTGTTCGACCGGCCGCGCGTTCGACTGCGGCAGATTGACCTCGACGCCGAGGTTCATCACCGAGGCGGTGATCATGAAAATGACAAGCAGCACGAGCATCACGTCGATGTACGGGACGACGTTGATCTCGCTCTTGAGCTTGCGCTTCTTGTGGCGGTTGCCGAATGCGGCCATGGGCCCTCCAACGGTCGAGGCGGGGGCTTGGGGTCAGTGCTCGTCGCCGCCGTGACGGGCGAGGATCGAGCTGAAGTCCTCGGCGAAGGCCTCGTAGCGCACGGTCAGGCGCTCGACGCGGGAGGCATAGCGGTTGTAGGCCCAGACGGCCGGGATGGCGGCGAACAGGCCGATCGCCGTGGCGATCAGGGCCTCGGAGATGTGCGGCGCGACCTGCGCCATCGTCGCCTGCTTGACGTTACCGAGCTCGTGGAAGGCGATCATGATCCCCCACACGGTGCCGACCAGGCCGACGTAGGGCGACGTGGAGCCGATGTTCGCCAGCATCTCGAGGTTGCGCTCGAGCTCGCCGGTCTCGCGGGCGAGCGTCGCGCGCATGGCGCGCTGCGCGCCTTCGAGCTGGCCGCGGCCGTCGGTGCCCTTCTTCTGGCGCAGGCGAGTGAACTCACGGAAGCCGGCTTCGAAGATCGCCTCGAGGCCTTCGACGACGCGGTTGCGGTCGGTGGCCGAGCGGTACAGCTGGTTCAGGTCGGCGCCCGACCAGAAGCGGTTCTCGAAGTCGTTGGCTTCGGCGTCGGCGCGCTTGTAGACGCGGGCCTTGCGGAAAATGATCACCCAGCTCAGCACCGAGGCCGCGACCAGCAGCAGCAGCACGAGCTGCACCGGCACGCTGGCCTTGAGGATCAGCGACAGGTAGTTGATGCCGCCCGACGCTGCGGCTTCGGTCGCCACCTCGGTCGCCACGACGGCGGCCTCCGGAGCAAGCGGGGTGGCGGCGGTGGCGGCGGCGAGGAAAGCGGTCGTCAGCATGGGGCACCAGGGTTTCGCAGCAGGTCGGCCAGTAGGCCGGCGGGGATTCGGGTGGGGCGGAAATCAGCGGCGCGCAGGCAGGCGACGTCGACTTCGGCCGTCAGCAGCGGGTGCTCGCCGTGCAGGACCGACTGGACGCAGCGCAGGCTCGCGCCCTTCGCGTCCACCGGGGTGACGGTGACCGTGAGCAGGTCGTCGAGTCGCGCCGGCGCCCGATAGTCGAGCCGCATCGCGCGCACCACCAGCAGCAGGCCATTCTCGCCACGCAGCGTGGTCTGGTCGTACCCGGCGGAGCGCAGCCATTCGGTGCGCGCCCGCTCGAGGAACCGGACGTAGCTGGCGTGGTAGACGACCCCACCGGCGTCGGTATCTTCCCAGTACACCCTTAAGGTGACGCTGAACGTCGGCGAGGTTCCGGCCATCGTCGGCGAACCCGACGGGGTCGGCGCGCTCACGGCGCGGCGTCCGGGTCGAACAGGTCGGGAACGATGGCGCCGCGCGGCGGCTTCAGCCCGAGCCAGGTCCAAGCCTTCGGGGCGAGCATGCGGCCGCGGGCGGTGCGGACGAGGTAGCCCTGCTGGATCAAGTAGGGCTCGACCACGTCCTCAAGCGTGCCGCGCTCTTCCGAGAGAGCGGCGGCCAGCGATTCCACGCCGACCGGGCCGCCGGCGAAGCTCTCGGCGATCGTCTGCAGCAGGCGGCGATCGAGCTCGTCGAAGCCCTCCGGATCGACCTTGAGCATCTTCATCGCCGCGTCGGCGATCGGCTTGGTGATGACGCCCTCGCCTTTCACCTGCGCGAAGTCGCGCACGCGGCGGAGCAGGCGGTTGGCGATGCGCGGTGTGCCGCGCGAGCGGCGCGCGATCTCGGCGGCCCCTTCGGCATCACACGCGATGCCGAGGATCTGCGCCGAGCGCCGCGCGATGCGAGTCAGCTCTTCGGCGGTGTAGAACTCAAGGCGCTGCACGATGCCGAAACGATCGCGCAGCGGTGCGGTGAGCAGGCCGGCGCGCGTGGTGGCGCCGATCAGGGTGAAGGGCGGCAGGTCGAGCTTGATCGAGCGGGCCGCGGGCCCTTCGCCGATCATGATGTCGATCTGGTAGTCCTCCATCGCCGGATAGAGCACCTCCTCGACCATCGGCGACAGGCGGTGGATCTCGTCGACGAAGAGCACGTCGTGAGGCTGCAGGTTGGTCAGCAGGGCCGCGAGGTCGCCGGCTTTCTCGATCACCGGGCCCGAGGTCTGGCGCAGGTTGACGCCGAGCTCGTTGGCGATGACGTGCGACAGCGTGGTCTTGCCGAGGCCCGGCGGCCCGAAGATCAGCACGTGGTCGAGCGCTTCGCCGCGCTGCTTGGCGGCCTGGATGTAGATCTGCATCTGCTCGCGCACCGCTTCCTGGCCGAGGTACTCGGCGAGCGATTTCGGGCGGATGCTGGCTTCGAGGGCTTCGTCCTCGGCGGTGGCGCCGGGCGCGACGGTGCGGGTGTTCATGGCCGCGTATGGTCGCACGGGGAGCCGACCGCCCGCAGCGGGCGGTGCGACGTCAGATTCGGACCTGCATGCCCAGTTCGACCAGCTGGTTGCCGGGGATGGAGAAGAACTCCGTGGCCGGCGTCGCGTTGCGCGACAGCAGCAGGAACAGCTTGTCGCGCCACAGCGCCATGCCGTCGCCCTTGCCGGCGATCAGTGACTCACGGCTGGCGAAAAAGGTCGTCGTCATCGGGTTGAAGTCGGGCTCGACCAGCTTCAAGGCCTTCAGCGCCTTCGGGACGTGCGGGTCCTCGACGAACCCGAAGCGCAGCGTCATGCGCCAGAACCCGTGGCCGATCGGCTCGAGCACGACGCGATCGCCGGGCTCGGCGCGAGGCACGGTCAGGATCTGCACGCTGAGCAGCACGTTGCACGTGTGCAGGACCTTGTTGTGCTTCAGGTTGTGCAGCAGGGCCGGCGGCGTGAACGCGTTGCTTGGCGTGAGAAACACCGCGGTGCCGGGCACGCGCGCCGGCGGACCGGCCATCAGGCTCTTGACCAGGTGCTCGATGCGCAGACTGTCGCGATTCACCTGTTCACGCACCAGCAGTCGGCCTCGATGCCAGGTGCGCATCAGCACGAAGGCGCCGACGCCGAGCGCCAGGGGAAACCATGCACCGTCGAAGAACTTCACCAAGTTGGCGCTGAAGAACGCGACATCGACGATCAGCATGGCCAGGCCAGCGGTCCAGAGTAGCCAGGCCGGCGTACGCCAGCAGACCCGTGCCAGGATCAGCAGCAGCACACCGGAGATGATCATCGTGCCGGTCACCGAGACGCCGTAGGCGACGGCCAGAGCGCTGGAGCTGCCGAAGCCGAGCACGGTCAGCATCACGGCCACCAGCAGCCAGCGGTTGATGCTGGGCATGTAGATCTGGCCTTCGGTGTCGTCCGAGGTGTGGACGATCTTCATCCGCGGCAGGTAGCCGAGCTGGATGGCCTGGCGCACCACCGAGTAGGTGCCCGAGATCAACGCCTGCGAGGCGATGACAGCGGCCAGGGTGGCCAGCACGATCATTGGCACCAGAGCCCACGAAGGCAGCAGCAGGTAGAACGGGTTCTTGACGGCGGCCGGGTTGGCCAGCAGCAGCGCGCCCTGCCCAAGGTAGTTGAGCATCAGGCAGGGCATCACGAATCCGAACCAGCCGATGCGGATGGCGCGGCGGCCGAAATGCCCCATGTCCGCATACAGCGCTTCGCCGCCGGTGACGGCGAGCACCACCGCGCCGAGCGCCACCCAGGCCACCGCGCCGTGATGCGCAAAGAACTTGATCGCCCAGACCGGATTGAAGGCCTGCAGCACTTCAGGATTCTTCACGATGCCGCCCACGCCGGCGATCGCGATGGCGGCGAACCAGGCACAGGTGATCGGTCCGAAGACCTTGCCCACCTTCTCGGTGCCGAGGAACTGGAACGCGAACAGCACCAGCAGCACGGCGATCGCCACCGGCACGATGTAGGGATGCAAGGCCGGCGCGGCGACTTCCAGGCCTTCGACGGCGCCAAGCACGGAGATCGCGGGCGTGATCACGCCATCGCCGAAGAACAGCGCGGTGGCGAAGATACCCAGCACGCCGACGAAGTAGCTCAAGGGGGCAGCAATCGGCAGGCTGCGTTGGACGAGTGCGGCCAGTGCGAGCACGCCGCCTTCGCCGCGATTGTCGGCGCGCATCATCACCGTCACGTACTTGAGGCTGACGATGCCGATCAGCGCCCAGAACACCAGCGAGAGCACGCCGAGCACGTTGTCGTGTGTCGGTGTCAGGCCATAGGCGTGGCCGAAGGCTTCCTTCAGCGTGTAGAGCGGGCTGGTGCCGATGTCGCCAAAAACCACGCCGATCGCGCCGATGACGAGGGCGCCGGTGCCCGCCTTGGCGTCGACGCCGTGACCGGGCGCGGGCCCCGTGTTCGCGTCGCAAGCCGCGACGGGCGTCGCCGGTGCGGCAGAAGAGTCATCGACGGGGTCGGACATGGTGGGTCGGGAAGCGGGAGCGCGCGAAGTCTACGCCGCCCCTTCTGGGCGTGTCGTCGATGTGAAATCAAGTCCGCAGCGAGGCCTTCAGCGCTTTGCGGATGATGGCTTCAGCGGTGTCTCCGGCCTCGAAGGCGTCCTTGGCCATCTTCGCGGCCTCGGCCGGCTTGTAGCCGAGCTGCTGCAGGGCGATGACGGCCTCGGACTGCGGGTCGGCGGGGATCGTCTGGCCTTTCGCGATCGGGCCATTGGTGCTGCCGAGTTCCGCGGCGCGGTCACGCAGCTCGACAACGATGCGCTCGGCGGTCTTCTTGCCGATGCCGGGAATGCGCGTCAGCGCGGTGACATCACTGGTCGACACCAGCCGCGCGAAGTCGTCGACGCTCACGCCGGAGAGGATGGCCAGCGCGATCTTCGCGCCGATGCCGGTGACTTTCTGCACGTCGCGGAACAGCCGGCGCTCGCGCTCGGTCAGGAAGCCGTACAGCGCGACGCTGTCCTCCTTCACCGCGTAGTGCGTGAACAGCGTGACCTCGCGGCCGAGCTCGGGCAGGTCGTAGATCGTCGACATCGGCGCGTCGAGCTCGTAGCCGACGCCGCCGACTTCGACCATCAGTGCGGGCGGGGCTTTGTGGATGAGGGTGCCGCGGAGGCGTCCGATCATGGGCATGGCATCGAGGCGAATGCCGCATCTTCGCCGATGCGGGCGACGCGATGGAAACGGCCGGCAGGCTTGACGGCGCTCGCATGACGGGCGTATGACGGCGGCACGGAGCCTGAGGATTCCATGCCGAAACCCCGCTTCCACTGCCGGCACCTGTGCCGCACCTTCTATCTGAGCGAATGGTGGGACGAGTAGATCCCGCGGCATGAGGGCGCGCGAGCGCGCCGACCGCGAAACCGTCCCGTCATCCATTCCGCTCGGCCTCGCGCCCTCGCGCGATGCCCCTGGAGGTCACGATGTCCCTGTCCGTGCTTGCGCGCGCGTCCGCCGCGCGCTGCGTCCTTTGCGTTGCCGCCCTTCTGCTGGCCCTCGCCGCCGCCCCGCTGTCCGCACAGATCAGCGCCGAGAGCGAAAGCAATGACACCGAAAGTGCCGCCGACGGGCCGATCGGCTCCGGCCGGATCGTCAGCGGCAACTTCGCCACCTCGCGCGACGTCGACTGGTTCTACATCGACCTCGCGGCCACCGGCACGATCTCGATCAGTCTCGACCACGCCTCGGGCCGCGACTTCGACTGGGCGCTCTACGGTGCCAGTGGCGGCGCGCTGACCAGCGGCAAGAGCTCGCGCATCCCGGAAACGGGCACCTACGCGGCCACCGCGACCGGGCGCTACTTCCTCAAGCTGACGGCCTACCGCGGCAGCGGCGCCTACACCCTGCGCGTTGATCTGCCCAGCGGCGGCGGCGGCGGTGGCGGCACGCGTCCGACCAAACCCGGCAACCTGCAGAGCTGGCTGGTCGGTAACGCCGCGGACTCGGGCCGCAACCCCGTCAACGGCCCGGCCCTGATCCTGATGGGCGGCGGCGCCGACGTCGATGCGAGCTTCAGCCAGCGCGCCTACCCGATCGCCAACGGCGGCGACGTGGTGGTCATCCGCACCAGCGGCAGCAGCGGCTACAACGACTACCTGTACAACCTCGTCAGCGGCGCACTGAAGCCCGATTCGGTCGAGACCCTGCTGCTCGACACGCGCGACAAGGCGGAGTCCGACTACGCCGAGTGGACGCTGCGCAATGCCGAGCTGATCTTCATCGCCGGTGGCGACCAGTCGGCCTACATCAACGCCTGGAAGGACACGCGCAGCGAAGCCGCGATCCGCGCGGCCTACCTGCGGGGCGCGGTGATTGGCGGCACCTCGGCCGGCCTCGCCGTGCAGGGCGAGCACATCTACGACCCCGATGGCGTCACCGCGGTGACCAGCGCCGAGGCCATCGCCAATCCTTACCGCAGCAGCATGCTGTTCTCGACGCTGTTCCTCGACCTGCCGCTGATGGCCGACATCGTCACCGACTCGCACTTCGCCCAGCGCGACCGCATGGGCCGGCTGCTGGCCTTCATGGCGCGGCTCCGCCAGGACGGCACCGCCGACCGCATCGTCGGCGTGGGCGTGGGCGAGAACACCGCGATCTTCCTCGACCGCGACGGCCGCGGCATCGTCGACGGCAGCGGTGTCGCCTACGTCATCGAGGAGACCGCCGACACGCAGCGCACGCAGGTCGCGAGCGGGCAGCCGCTCATCTACCGCAACCTGCGGCGCACGCGCGTGGGTGCCGGCCAGACCTTCGATTTCGTCAGCGGCGCGACGACGGGCAGCGTGCTGACGATCAGCGTCGACGGAAGGAACGCGTCGGCGCCGTTCGCGCCGCAGAACCCGTACTGACCGTTTGGGACTACCGCCGCCGCAGCGCCGCCACGCCGACCCCGGCGCGCGCTGCGGTGGCCGACATGTGCGCATGGGTGAGCGCGACCGCGAGCGCGTCGGCGGCGTCAGCGAACAGGCGCTCGCCCTGCAGATTCAGCAGGATCTTGACCATGTGCTGCACCTGGTCCTTGTCGGCCGCACCTTTGCCGACAAGGCTCTGCTTGATCACGCGCGGCGCGTACTCCGCCAGCGGCAGGCCGCGGCGGACGACCGTGGCAATCGCCGCACCGCGGGCGTGGCCGAGCTTCAGCGCCGACGTCGCGCTCTTGTCCATGAACACAGTTTCGATGGCGACCTGCTGCGGCTGCCATCGGTCGATGATGCCGTCGAGCGCTTCGGCGAGGCGGCCGAGGCGCTCGGGGAAGCTGTCGGTATCGATCAGCAGGTTCAGCACGTCGCAGTGCACGAAGCTGTAGTGGCCGTAGGCGTCGACGTCGATGACCCCGAGGCCCGTGCGCCGGGAGCCGGGGTCGATGCCGAGCAGGCGGGTTGTCACTGGTACGCGCTGTCCGGCAGCTCGGCGTTGTGGTGCACGTTCTGCACGTCGTCGAGGTCCTCGAGCTTGTCGAGCAGCTTGACGACCTGCTGCGCGGTCTCGCCGTCCACCGCCACGTCGTTGTCGGCGCGCATCGTGACGTTGGCTTCCGCAGGCGCGAGACCGGCGGCTTCCATCGCCTTCTTCACCGCTTCGAAGGCCTCGGGCGAGGTGATCACCTCCACCGCGCCGTCGTCGTAGCTCTTGATGTCGTCGGCACCCGCTTCGATGGCGGCTTCGGTGATCTTCTCTTCGTCGGCACCCGCGCCGTAGGCCAGCACGCCGACCTTCTTGAACATGAAGGCGACCGAGCCC
>JBOFQO010000172.1:0-9399 GCA_051660925.1 Silanimonas sp.
GTGATGGCGCGGCCGCGACGGCCGTTGTCCATCAGCGCATCGACCGACTCCTGCAGCATGCGCTTCTCGTTGCGCACGATGATGTCCGGCGCGTTGAGCTCGAGCAGGCGCTTGAGGCGGTTGTTGCGGTTGATGACGCGGCGGTACAGATCATTGAGATCCGAAGTCGCGAAACGGCCGCCGTCCAGCGGGACCAGCGGACGCAGGTCCGGCGGCAGCACCGGCAGCACGGTCATGACCATCCACTCCGGGCGGTTGCCGGAGTCCAGGAAGGCCTCGACGAGCTTGATGCGCTTGGTGAGGCGCTTCAGCTTGGTCTCGGAGTTGGTGCTGGCGATCTCTTCCTTCAGGCGCAGCAGCTCGGCCTGCAGGTCGATGGTGCGCAGCAGCTCGTGGATGGCCTCGGCGCCCATGTAGGCCTCGAAGTCATCGCCGTGCTCCTGGCGGGCCTGCATCAGCTGCTCTTCGTTCATCAGCGAGCCGCGCTCGAGCGGGGTCAGGCCCGGCTCGGTCACGACGAAGGCTTCGAAGTACAGGATGCGTTCGATGTCGCGCAGCGTCATGTCCAGCATGAGGCCGATGCGCGAGGGCAGCGACTTCAGGAACCAGATGTGGGCGACCGGCGAGGCGAGCTCGATGTGGCCCATGCGCTCACGGCGCACCTTGGCCAGCGTGACTTCCGTGCCGCACTTCTCGCAGACCACGCCGCGGTGCTTCATGCGCTTGTACTTGCCGCACAGGCACTCGTAGTCCTTGATCGGGCCGAAGATCGCGGCGCAGAACAGGCCGTCGCGTTCCGGCTTGAAGGTGCGGTAGTTGATGGTCTCCGGCTTCTTCACTTCGCCGTAGGACCACGAGCGGATCAGGTCCGGGGACGCCAAGCCGATCTTGATCGAGTCGAAATCAAGCGTCGGGCGCTGCTGGTTGAACAGGTTGAGTAGATCTTTCATGGCTAGATTCTCCAGTCAGTCGCGCGCGATCACTGCTCGTCCAGCTCGATATTGATACCGAGCGAACGGATTTCCTTCACCAGCACGTTGAACGACTCCGGCATGCCGGCGACCATCTCGTGGTCGCCGTCGACGACGTTCTTGTACATCTGGTTTCGGCCCTGCACGTCGTCGGACTTGACGGTCAGCATTTCCTGCAGCGTGTACGCCGCGCCGTAGGCTTCGAGCGCCCACACTTCCATCTCGCCGAAGCGCTGGCCGCCGAACTGCGCCTTGCCGCCCAGCGGCTGCTGGGTGACGAGCGAGTACGGGCCGGTCGAACGCGCGTGCATCTTGTCGTCGACGAGGTGGTTGAGCTTCAGCATGTGCATGTAGCCGACCGTGACCTTGCGGTCGAAGGACTCGCCGGTGCGGCCGTCGAACAGCGTGACCTGCGTCTTGCTGTCGCTCATGTTGAGCAGCTGGGTGTGCGCGTCGTCGCTCGGGTAGGCGAGCTCGAGCATGTGCTTGATCTCGGCCTCGGCCGCGCCGTCGAACACCGGGGTGGCCATCGGCACGCCGTCGGTGAGGTTCTTGGCGAGGTTGAGGAGCTCCGAGTCGTTGAACTGCTTCAGGTCGACGCGGGTGCTGCCCGAGATCTTCTTGTCGTGGTTGTAGATCTTGTCGAGGAACTCGCGCAGCTCGGCGACCTTGGCCTGCGCTTCCAGCATCTTCTGGATGCGCTCGCCGAGGCCCTTGGCGGCGAAGCCGAGGTGGGTCTCGAGGATCTGGCCGATGTTCATTCGGCTCGGCACGCCCAGCGGATTCAGCACGATGTCGACGGTGCGGCCGTCGGCCATGTGCGGCATGTCCTCGACCGGGACGATCGTCGACACGACACCCTTGTTGCCGTGGCGGCCGGCCATCTTGTCGCCCGGCTGGATGCGGCGCTTCACGGCCAGGTAGACCTTGACCATCTTCAGCACGCCCGGCGCGAGGTCGTCGCCCTGGGTGATCTTGCCGCGCTTGTCCTGGAAGCGCTTCTCGAACTCGGCCTTGTGGGCTTCGATCTGCTTCTGCGCGTTCTCGATCGCTTCCGCCGCGTCGTCATCCTTCATGCGCAGCGAGAACCAGTCGTTCTTCGACAGGCTGTCGAGGTACTCGGCGGTGACGTCGGCCTTCTTGAGGCCGTTCGGGCCGCCGTTGGCCGTGCGGCCGATCAGCTGGCCGCGCAGGCGGGCGAAGATCGCGCCCTCAAGGATGCGGAACTGGTCGTCGAAGTCCTTCTTGACGCGCTTGATCTCGGAATCCTCGATCTGCTTGGCGCGCTTGTCCTTCTCGATGCCGTCGCGGGTGAAGACCTGCACGTCGATGACGGTGCCGTCCATGCCCGGGGGCACGCGCAGCGAGCTGTCCTTCACGTCGGAAGCCTTCTCGCCGAAGATCGCTCGCAGCAGCTTCTCTTCCGGCGTCAGCTGGCTCTCGCCCTTCGGCGTGACCTTGCCGACCATGATGTCGCCGGCGCGCACTTCGGCGCCGATGTAC
Source organism: Silanimonas sp. (assembly GCA_051660925.1). Taxonomy (GTDB): domain Bacteria; phylum Pseudomonadota; class Gammaproteobacteria; order Xanthomonadales; family Xanthomonadaceae; genus Silanimonas. The sequence continues at coordinate 2,475 of JBOFQO010000172.1, forward strand.
ACCACGCCCGACTCGTCGAGGCGCGACAGCGCCTGCTCGGAGACGTTCGGGATATCGGCGGTGATTTCCTCCGGCCCGAGCTTGGTGTCGCGGGCGACGCAGGTCAGCTCTTCGATGTGGATCGTGGTGTAGCGGTCCTGCTCGACGACGCGCTCGGAGAGGAGGATCGAGTCTTCGAAGTTGTAGCCGTTCCACGGCATGAACGCGACCAGCATGTTCTGGCCGAGCGCCAGCTCGCCGATGTCGGTCGAGGGGCCGTCCGCCAGCACGTCGCCGCGGGCGACGCGATCACCGACGTTCACCAGCGGGCGCTGGTTGATGCAGGTGTTCTGGTTGGAACGCTGGTACTTGATCAGCGTGTAGATGTCGACGCCAGCGTCGTTCGCACCGACTTCGTCCTCGTTGGCGCGCACGACGATGCGGCCGGCATCGATCTGGTCGACGACGCCGCCACGGCGGGCGTTCACGGTGACGCCCGAGTCACGCGCGACGGCGCGCTCGATGCCGGTACCGACCAGCGGCTTCTGCGAACGCAGCGTCGGCACGGCCTGGCGCTGCATGTTCGCGCCCATCAACGCGCGGTTGGCGTCGTCGTGCTCGAGGAACGGAACGAGCGCGGCAGCGACCGACACCGACTGCATCGGCGAGACGTCCATGTAGTGGATCTCGGCCGGCGGCTTCAGCAGCGCTTCGCCCTGCTGGCGGCAGGTCACGAACTCGGCAGTGAAGGCGTTCTTATCGTCCAGCTCGGCGTTGGCCTGGGCGATGGTGAACTCGTTCTCTTCGATCGCCGACAGGAACTCGACGTCGTCGGTGACGCGGCCGTTGACGACCTTGCGGTACGGCGTCTCGAGGAAGCCGTAGCGGTTGGTGCGCGCGTACACGGCGAGCGAGTTGATCAGGCCGATGTTCGGGCCTTCCGGCGTCTCGATGGTGCAGACGCGGCCGTAGTGGGTCGGGTGCACGTCGCGGACTTCGAAGCCGGCGCGCTCGCGGGTCAGGCCGCCCGGGCCGAGGGCCGACACGCGACGCTTGTGCGTGACTTCCGACAGCGGGTTGTTCTGGTCCATGAACTGCGAGAGCTGCGAGGAGCCGAAGAACTCCTTGATCGCGGCGGCCACCGGCTTGGCGTTGATCAGCTCCTGCGGGGTCAGGCCTTCCGACTCGGCCAGCGACAGGCGCTCCTTGACGGCGCGCTCGACGCGAACCAAACCGACGCGGAACACGTTCTCGGCCATTTCGCCGACCGAACGCACGCGGCGGTTGCCCAGGTGGTCGATGTCGTCGACGACGCCGCGGCCGTTGCGGATCTCGCAGAGCGTGCGGATGACGTCGAGGATGTCGGAGGTCTGGCCGTTCGTGGCGATCAGGCGCTTGGCCTCTTCGCCGTTCTGCGCCGAGAAGTACTTGCTGTCGAACAACACCGACTCGCCCGTCACTTCCTTGCGGCCGACGCGGCGGTTGAACTTCATGCGGCCGACGCCCGAGAGGTCGTAGCGCTCGAAGGTGAAGAACAGGTTGTGGAACAGGTTCTGCGCAGCATCCTTGGTCGGCGGCTCGCCCGGACGCATCATGCGGTAGATCTCGACCAGCGCTTCGAGCTGGGTGCGCGTGCTGTCGCTGCGCAGGGTGTTCGAAATGTACGGACCACGGTCGAGGTCGTTGACCCACAGTGTGCCGAACGAGGCGACGCCGGCCTTGCGGAACTTCGCCAGCAGGGCGTCGTCGATCTCGTCGTTCGCGACCGAGAGCAGCTCGCCGGTCTTCGGGTCGGCGACGTCGTGCGCGAGGATGCGGCCGACCAGATAGTCGTCCGGCACTTCCAGCGTGCCGATCTTGGCCTGCTCGAGCTGGCGGACGTGGCGCGCGGTGATGCGCTTGCCGGCCTCGACGAGCACGTTGCCGTTGGCGACGAGGTCGAAGTTCAGCGTCTCGCCCTTCAGGCGCTCGGCGACCAGCGACAGCTCGGCGCCGTCCTTCGGCAGCAGGGCGAAGGTGTTGATCTCGAAGAACTGCTGCAGCATCTCTTCGTTGCTGTAGCCCAGCGCGCGCAGCAGCACGGTCACCGGCAGCTTGCGGCGACGGTCGATGCGGGCGTAGACCATGTCCTTCGGGTCGAACTCGAAGTCGAGCCACGAGCCGCGGTAGGGGATGATGCGGGCGCTGTAGAGCAGCTTGCCCGAGCTGTGCGTCTTGCCGCGGTCGTGGTCGAAGAACACGCCTGGCGAGCGGTGCAGCTGCGAGACGATGACGCGCTCGGTGCCGTTGACGATGAAGGTGCCGTTCTCGGTCATCAGGGGCATTTCGCCCATGTAGACCTCCTGCTCCTTCACGTACTTCACGGCCTTGGTCGACGACTCACGGTCGTAGATCACGAGACGCACGGTGACGCGCAGCGGGGCGCCGTAGGTCAGGCCGCGGTTGTGGCACTCACGGACGTCGAACGGCGGTTCACCAAGGCGGTAGCTGACGTACTCAAGGGCGGCGTTGCCGCTGTAACTCGAGATCGGGAAGACCGACTTCAGGGCGGCGTGCAGGCCCTGCTCGGCGCGCTTGCCGGCCGGGGCGCCCTCCTGCAGGAACTCACGGTAGGAATCCATCTGGATGGCGAGCAGGTACGGCACGTCGAGGACGGCGCGGCGCTTGCCGAAATCCTTGCGGATGCGCTTTTTTTCGGTGAACGAGTACGTCATGGGGACCTTCAGGCTCGGTGAGCTGTGGGGGTCAAGTGGCCAGTGGGAAGCCGCTGGTATTGCCGGCACCAGCACGCCTTCTGCTGCTGCTTCTCACTGTCCACTCGGTGCATAGAAACGGCCAAAGGCCGGGGGCTTTCGCCCCCAGCCTCGGTGGTGTCGCCGGCGATGACGCGGCGACCCAAGTGGTGCTTACTTGAGCTCGACGGCGGCGCCGGCGGCTTCCAGTTCCTTCTTGTACTTCGCGGCGTCGTCCTTCGACACGGCTTCCTTGACGTTCTGCGGGGCGCCTTCGACGAGGTCCTTCGCTTCCTTCAGGCCCAGGCCGGTGATGGCGCGGACGGCCTTGATGACCTCGACCTTCTTCTCGCCGGCGGCCTTCAGGACGACGGTGAACTCGGTCTGCTCTTCGACCGGGGCGGCGGCGGCGGCCGGGCCGGCGGCCATCATGACCGGGGCGGCGGCGGAAACGCCGAACTTCTCTTCCATCGCCTTGACGAGGTCCATGATTTCCATCAGGGACTTGGTGGCGATCGCGTCGATGATCTGCTCGTTGGACAGGGACATTGTGATTACCTCTGGAAAGTTTCTATTGCAGTCGTGGTCGCGGAACGGTCAGGCCGTGGCTTCCTGCTTCTCGGCGATCGCCTTGAACGCGCGGGCCACGCGGGTGGCCGGCTCGACGAGCGTGCTGAGGAACATGGACAGGGCCTGGTCGCGGGTCGGCAGCGAGGCGAGGACCTCGAGGTGGGCGCCCGGATAGGACTTGCCACCGATCGAGACGACCTTCGCCTTGAGCTTGTCGTTGCCCTTGGCGAACTCCTTGATCAGGCGCCCGGCGGAACCGGGCTCCTCGGTCGAGAACGCGTAAAGCAGCGGGCCGGTGAGCTGGTCCTGGGTGCACTCGAACTCGGTGCCCGCGACAGCGCGCGAAGCCAACGTGTTCTTGACGACCTTCAGGTAGACACCGGTCTCGCGAGCCTTCTTGCGCATCGCCGTCATCTGGGAGACGGTGACGCCGGCGTACTCGGCAGCGACCAGGGAGTGGGCCTTGGCAGCGATCGCCGAGACTTCCGCGACGACTTCATGCTTCTGGGACAGATTGAGAGCCATTGCACTCCTCCTAACTTCATTCCACCCCCTGCTCCAGCAGGCGGTGGCACCTTGGGCGGCGGCGTCCTTGCGCGCCGGGACGCGGGAAGCGTCCGTGGTGGCCTCTCCAGAGAATCCTGAAGAAGGTGCACCATCTGCGCAGGACGGGTCTTGCGACCTCATTTAAGCGGGCCCGCTTGGAGCGACGGCGATTCCTTGCCTTTCGTGCATCCCTGCCCGACGTCGATCCGCGCTGACCGCACCTGCGGTCTTAGATGGCCCCCGCGGGATGCGGGTGCCTTCTAAATCGCACCGCCGCGGCGCGAGGCCGCGGCGCTGAATCACTTACTTCGCGAGCGCGAGGCTGGCCTGGTCGACGACCACGCCGACGCCCATCGTCGAGCTCAGCGAGATCTTCTGCAGGTAGACGCCCTTGGCGGACGACGGCTTGGCCTTGACCAGGTCGGCGAGCAGCGCGTGCAGGTTCTGCGACAGCGCGTCGGCCGAGAAGCTGGCCTTGCCGATGGTGCAGTGGATGATGCCGGCCTTGTCGGTGCGGTAGCGCACCTGGCCCGACTTGGCGTTCTTGACCGCTTCGGCCGGGTTGGCCGACACGGTGCCGACCTTCGGGTTCGGCATCAGGCCGCGCGGGCCGAGCACCTGGCCCAGCTTGCCGACGACGCGCATGGCGTCCGGCGTGGCGATGACGACGCCGTAGTTCAGGTCGCCGGCCAGCATCTTGTCGGCCAGGTCGTCCATGCCCACGGCTTCCGCGCCGGCGGCGAGGGCTTCGTCAGCCTTCGCGCCCGGGGGGCAGAACACCGCGACGCGGACGGTCTTGCCGGTGCCGGCGGGCAGCACGGTCGAGCCGCGCACCTGCTGGTCCGACTTCTTCGCATCGACGCCGAGACGCACGGCCACGTCGACGGACTCGACGAACTTGGTCTTGGCATTCTTCGTGATGATGTCCAGGGCGTCGTTGAGGGCGTACTGCTTGCCCGGGACGACGAGGGCCGAAAGGGCCTTGTAACGCTTCGAAATCTTCGCCATGGCTTAACCCTCCACCACCAGACCCATGGAACGGGCCGAGCCCGCGATCGTGCGCACCGCGGCATCGAGGGAAGCAGCCGTCAGGTCGGCTTCCTTCTGCTTGACGATGGCTTCCAGCTGGGCGCGCGTGACCTTGCCCACCTTCTCGGTGTTCGGGCGCTTGGAGCCCGACGCGATGCCGACGGCCTTCTTCAGCAGCACCGACGCCGGCGTGCTCTTGGTGATGAAGGTGAAGGTACGGTCCGAGTAGGCCGTGATGATGACCGGCGTCGGCAGACCCGGCTCGAGCTTGGAGGTCGCGGCGTTGAACGCCTTGCAGAACTCCATGATGTTCAGGCCGCGCTGACCCAGCGCAGGGCCGACCGGCGGCGAGGGGTTGGCCTGACCGGCCTTCACCTGCAGCTTGATGTAACCGACAACTTTCTTTGCCATGACTGTTCTCCGGGTGCATGCGGCTGCAAACGCAGCCTCCCCATCGGACCAGGGAATTCACGTGCCCTGGATTCACGCTGCCCCGAAGGGAAGCCCGCAAGCTTACCCCAGCTGGACGAAATCTTCCTGAACGACGGATTGGCCGACGCCCCGCCCGGGGCGAGCCGACCGCCGGATCGCTGGCGTCGCGTGCCCCGAAGGCAGGCGGGCACAGCCCGGGCACGCGGCCCGGGCTAGGCTCAGGCCTTCTCGACCTGGCCGAACTCAAGCTCGACCGGGGTCGAGCGGCCGAAGATCATCACCGCGACGCGCAGGCGGCTGCGCTCGTAGTTGACCTCTTCGACGGTGCCGTTGAAATCGTTGAAGGGGCCGTCGACGACGCGCACCATCTCGCCCGGGGCGAACAGCACCTTGGGCTTGGGCTTGTCGACGCCTTCCTGCACGCGGGCCAGGATCGCGTCGGCCTCGCTGTCCTTGATCGGCAACGGGCGCTCGGCGGTGCCGCCGATGAAGCCCATGACCTTCGGGGTTTCCTTGATCAGGTGCCAGCTCTCGTTGTCGATGCGCGGGATGCCAGCGTCGTCAGTGGTTTCGATCTGCACCAGCACGTAGCCGGGGAAGAACTTCCGCTCCGATTTGCGCTTCTGGCCGGCGCGCATCTCCACGACCTCCTCGGTCGGGACCAGCACCTGGCCGAACTTGTCCTGCATCTCGAAACGCGCGATGCGCGTCTCCAGGGCCTTGGCGACCTGGTTCTCGAAGCCCGAATAGGCGTGAACCACGTACCAGCGCTTGCTCATGCCGCATCTCCCTGGCCGAGCAGCGCACGCACGCCCAGCGCAATCACCCAATCGAAGCCCGCGAGGATCAGGCTGACAATCACCACGACGATCAGAATGACCACGGTCGTCCGGATGGACTCGTCCGTCGTCGGCCAGACCACCTTGCGGAGCTCGAACATCGACTCCTTGACGAACTCCTGCACCTCGCGACCCTTGGCCGTGAAGGCGGCCACCGCGCCCGCCGCCACGACGGCGAGGATGACCAGCAAAACGCGGACCGGCGTCGGCCAGGCCAGCAGGTACCAGCCGGCGATGCCGCCGGCGACCAGCAGGATCGCCGCCGCGTACTTGGCCAGATCCAGCGGGTTCACCGCGGAATTCGTCGATTCGACCTTGGTGTTCATGTGCATCCCGGCCGCGCCCCGGGGGAACGACGACCTTGTTGGTGGCACGCCAGGAGGGACTCGAACCCCCAACCTGCGGTTTTGGAGACCGCTGCTCTGCCAATTGAGCTACTGGCGTACATTGTTGAAACGGTTGACCCGAAAACGGCAATGGCGGACCGGTTTCGGCCCGCCATCCCGTGCGGAACTGCGCCGGGACGGCGCGGTTCTCGCGGAGTTTACTTGATGACCTTGGCCACGACGCCGGCGCCGACGGTGCGGCCGCCTTCGCGGATCGCGAAGCGCAGGCCCTCGTCCATCGCCACCGGAGCAATCAGCGTCACCACCATCTTGATGTTGTCGCCCGGCATCACCATCTCGACGCCTTCCGGCAGCTCGATGGAACCCGTCACGTCCGTCGTCCGGAAGTAGAACTGCGGGCGGTAGCCCTTGAAGAACGGCGTATGACGACCGCCCTCTTCCTTCGACAGCA